>CAYODW010000091.1:0-9258 GCA_964402865.1 uncultured Desulfonema sp.
TAACCGACTGGACGAAATACGAGTAATTTATATAGGATTCGAGGGTTCAAGGATTCGGGGGTTCGAGTGAGTGAAAAATAAACAGATGAATCCTTGAACCCTGACTCAAATTCTCTTATTAATCAGCAGCATATACCGATTTATAAAAAAAACAAAGAGAACCATGCCATTTTTTAATGTTGATAAACTTTCTATTTCTTTTGGCGGACTTAAAGCTCTTCAGGATATAAGCTTTGAGGTCAATAAAGGGGAGATTTTCGCAATCATCGGGCCGAACGGCGCCGGGAAGACCACCCTGTTTAACTGTATAAACGGTATATACAAACCTGATTCAGGGGATGTTCTTTTTAAAGAAAAAAAGATACAAGGCAAAAAACCGGATAAGATAGCGCGTCTTGGTTTAGCCCGAACTTTTCAGAATATCGAGCTTTTCAGCCATATGAATACAATGGAAAACATCATGCTTGGCCGCCATATTTATATAAAGACCGGCATTTTCCATGGTGCAACCATGTGGGGAAGGGGATCATACGCGGGAAAAGAGGAGATAACCCACCGCCGTAAAGTCGAAGAGATAATAGATTTTCTTGATCTTCAGTCAGTAAGAAACAAGTTCGTCGGGGCTCTTCCTTACGGCACCCAAAAGCTGATTGAGCTCGGGAGAGCTCTTGCGCTTGAACCTGAACTGCTTCTTCTTGATGAACCATGCGCCGGAATGAATTCGGAAGAGAAGCAGGATATGATTTTCTGGATCAAGGACATTCAGGACGAGCTAGGAGTTACCATGCTTTTAATCGAGCATGACATGAACATGGTCATGGATATTTCGGACAGAATACTTGTTTTAAATTTCGGGAAATCCATAACTGAAGGAACTCCTCAGGAGGTGCAGAAGCATCCCGAGGTATTAAAGGCATATTTGGGGGAGGATGAGACCGTTGGGCACGATTCTTGAGATAAAGAATATAGAAACCTATTATGACCTGATCTATGCCATACGGGGAGCCTCTCTTTCAGTTGAAGAAGGGACAATTACGGCAATCCTCGGAAATAACGGAGCCGGCAAATCGACTGTTTTAAAAACTGTGATGGGTCTTATTGAAGACCAGCCTGATAAAGGAACCATAGAATATATGGGGAAACGTATTGACGGTAAAGATACGGAAGAGATTGTACGGATGGGCATTTCGTATGTCCCTGAAGGAAGGGAGGTTTTCAAAGAGCTCACTGTAAAAGAAAACCTTCTTATGGGGGCCTATGTAAGAAAGGATAAATCGGAAATAAAGGAAGATATCGAACGGGTGTATAAAAATTTTCCGATATTGAAAGACAGGGAAAATCAGTGGGCCGGTACGCTTTCCGGCGGGGAACAGCAGATGCTTGCCATTGGAAGAGCGCTTATGAACAGGCCGAAGCTTCTTTTTCTTGACGAACCATCCCTCGGCCTTTCCCCGATTCTTGTCAAGGAGATTTTCAATATAATTAAAGCAATCAATTCAGAAGGGGTAACGATTCTTCTTGTTGAACAGAACGCAAGAATGGCGCTTTCAGTTTCAGATATCGGTCTTATTCTTGAAAACGGCCGGTTTGTCATGAAGGGAAAGTCAAAAGACCTGATGGAAGACAAGGATGTCAGGGAATTTTACATGGGAGTCCGTTCAGAGTCATCCGCAAAGGGATATCAGAGGTGGAAGAGGAAGAAGCAGTGGAGATAAAAGACGTTGAGTTAAATACAGTCCCGGGAGTTTTTAAAAGTACCGTATCAAAATATGGCGACAGGGTATCCATGCGGAAAAAGGAGTTCGGACTTTGGCATGACATTTCCTGGAACGAATATTATAAACAGTCCGGATATGTGGGCTCCGCCCTGATATCGATGGGACTTGAAAAAGGCGACTGTGTTTCAATCATCGGGGATAACTGCCCTGAATGGATCATCGCGGATATGGGCATACAATGTTCCGGAGCTGTTTCAGTGGGAGTTTACGCCACCAATGCCTGGCCTCAGGTTGAATACGTAATAAGCAATTCGGAATCGAAATTCTTTTTTGTCGAAAACGAAGAGCAGCTTGATAAATGGCTCATGTTTAAAGAGAATGTCCCTTTTTTAAAGAAAGTCATTGTCTGGGATACCGAGGGATTGAGGAGTTTCAAAGATCCGGTGGTCATGACTTTTTCCGAACTGCTTGAGCTTGGGAGTAAAGTTACAGCCGAACATCCGGATCTTTTTGAAAAAAGAACTGAAGAAGTATGCCCGGAAGATCTCTCTGTGCTTATCTATACTTCCGGAACAACAGGGCCTCCCAAAGGGGCAATGCTTTCGCACGGTAATGTTACATGGATGGCAAATGCGGTTTCCAAAACAAATGAAGTCTATCCTTCGGATGAGGTTCTTTCCTTTCTGCCTCTCTGCCATATCTTTGAAAGATTATTTTCAGTCTTTGTCCATATAACTTACGGGTACATTGTGAACTTTGTTGAAAAACCCGATACTGTTACCGATAACATGGGAGAGATCTCCCCCACATTAGGATATGCCGTACCCAGGATATGGGAGAAGTATTATTCTGCTATTCTTATAAGGATGTCGGATGCCACATGGTTTAAAAAGGCGGTATTTTTCACGGCGCTCAAAATCGGGCAAAAAAGAGCGGCACTCCTGATGGATTTTAAAGCGGTGCCTTCCTATCTTGAACTTATGTTCAGGCTTGCCTATTTTGCCGTTTTCCGGAAGCTTAAAGAGAGAATGGGCTTTGACCGCTTCCGTGTTGCATATTCCGGCGCTGCCCCGATATCTCCCGATGTGCTCCGTTTTTTTCAGTCAATAGGAGTTAACCTTATCGAAGGGTACGGCCAGACTGAAGGAACAGGCGTAACAACCATGTCGAGAATCGGAAAGGTAAAATTCGGAACCGTCGGCCCCCCGCTTCCCGAAACGGAAATAAAGATTGCTGACGATGGTGAGATCCTTGTTAAATCTCCCGGTATATTCAAAGGGTATTTTAAAAACGAAAAGGCAAGCGCCGAAACTGTCAAGGAAGGTTGGCTTTATTCCGGCGATGTCGGGGTGATAGACAACGACGGTTTTCTGAAAATTACAGACCGGAAGAAAGATATAATAGTTACTGCCGGTGGAAAGAACATCACGCCCCAGTACATTGAAAACAAGCTTAAGTCGAGCATATATATAAATGACGCGGTAGTGATAGGAGACAGGAGAAAGTTCCTGAGCGCTCTTGTTATGATTGACGAAGACAACGTTGTAAAGTACGCGCAGGACAAGAAGATCCAGTTCTCAACATATAAAGACCTGACGCAGGCACCGGAGATACAGGAATTGATAAAGGGTGAGGTCGACAAAGTGAACGAGACTCTATCGCGGGTTGAAAATGTCAGAAAATTTAAAATCCTTCCCAAGAAGCTTTATGAAGAAGACGGTGAAGTTACGCCTACAATGAAGGTAAAGAGAAAGAGTGTGAATGAAGCCTTTAAGGATCTGATCGATTCGATGTACAGATAATATTCAGTATTTCGATAAAGATGATCATAACCCATCCCAGCATTACGGGACCTAAGGAATCTGCGCCGGACAGCTGTGCTCGCATCCGTATGGAAGTGAAAAAGCCAGCAATATCATCTCCATTCGGCTCCTAACCGAAAGACAGCTGAAATAGACACCGAGTGCGATTATTCTTACACCGCAGAGGTGCTTTTTATGAAGCTGTTAAATAACGATACATGCGTAACAGCGCGCCTCCGATTCCGGATTGTCTTTTAGTGATAAATGCTTTGTTTAACATGTTGATCAACTCAGGCCGTTTTTGCAGAATCAACCTTGCCGCCAATTCGGCGGCTTCAGCCGTCAGATCGGCGCATTTCTCGAAATGGGCCTTTTTATCATGCCTGACTTTTTTGGACAGCACCCTGCAGCAGATTGCACCGTTTGAAGCTTTGAACGCATCGTGCAACTGACGGGCGCTGTCACGCATCTCTTTCCGGTATCGGTAAGGCCGGTCTTTTCCTAAAAAAAGCCCGGTCGCCATCACCGCGCCGCTCAACGCGCCGCACATACAACCGCTTTCCCCCAGACCCATGCAAAAGGGAGCGGCCATGGCAAGAGCCTAGGCTTCGGTGAGTCCGCCGTCCAAACCATTGTTAAGAGTTACCACGACCGCTTCGGTGCAGAGCATTTGTCGGGTTTCAAAAAGATTCCTGGCGCGTTCCCTGATTTGAGCTGTCACGGCTTCTGTTTGAGAGTCGAAATTCACCTCTTTGTCAACAATAGAAAGGTCCTCCATTTATTCCGCTTTTCCTACCGGATAGCCTGCTCCCTTCCAGGCAAAAATACCGCCTGAATAGCGGTAAACATTCTTGTAGCCAAGTTTGACTGCCCAGACGGCGCCGTTGTGGCTGCGGGTGCATTTGACAAAGCCGCAATATATAATAATCGGTTTGTTTTTGTCGTTGCCGAGAAGTTTGATATAATCTTCCTGGGTTTTACCGTCTGTCTCTTTAGTATCCCACTGATTCATATCCGGGATGGGAAACAGAAATTGAACGGCCCCTGGAACGTGCTGTTTTTTATAGCTGTCCTCATAGGGCATTGTGTCCACGATAAGCATATCTTTTTTGCTGTCGATCAATTGCTTGAGCTCTTCGGTTGTAACAAGATTGTACTCTCCCTTCTGAACCTCCCTCGCAAGTTTAACCGCACCGGCTTCTTTTTCCAATTCTTCCTCGAATTTGTCTTTGGCCATTGCAGGATCAGCAAGCCCTGATACAAAAAAAACCACAACCATCAGATTCAGCAGCGATTTAAACATACGCATCTTCCGTTCCCCTTTTTTTCCGTAAGTTTTTGATTAACAGAGTTATCTGTACCGGTTTGATGGCGCGGTATCGACGCCATCCATAAATAAAAGCGATTATTATAAACATACCCAGATCACGGTAGAGTGTCGTCCTGAGTCCGTGAAACGCTTTCGCTTCCGGTTCTTCCGGGCCGAAGCATCCGCAATCTATATCCAGCCCCATCCGGATTCCGTAACCGAGGATGGCAATAAACAGCATGAGCAATCCGGAAATCACGGGAAGACTCTTTTCAATGTCGAAAAGCAGTCCTATGCCGGCGGCTACCTCAAGCGTCGGCAGGGCAATGGCTACGGGCATGAGAAGACTTTCGGGAACAATGCCATAAGCATCAATCAGGACCGCGAAGATCCGGGGATCCATCAGTTTAATGCTTCCGGCATATATGAAAATCAAGCCTATACCCCAGCGCGATAATTTGTATATCCAGTCGAAAATCGTTATTTTCATACAGTTAAAACTTTGTCCGTGTTTAATATCTTTTTTACTCTCTGACCGGCAGCACATGAATTGCTTTTATAATAAGCTGAACCTCGTCTCCTTCTTTGAGATTCAGCTCTTTAACCGATTCCGTTGTGAGCACTGATGCCATTTCCGCAGGATGGGTAATATTAAATTTCACCAGGGACATGATTTCATCGCTTTTAATCGATTTTACCTTTGCAACTAACTTATTTCTTGCGCCGTATTTCATCGGATTCCCCTTTGAATTTAAATGAGATTTATAGCCGGAACGAAAAACGGATTACTAATTAAATGTAAAAAAAGAATATGTCAAATTCATAAAAGTTATAATAATAACTTGATTATTAATATAATTTATAATAGTTGTCTGTTTTATGAGCTATGACGGATTTAAAAATATTACTATACAGCAGTTGGAGGCGCTCAGTTATCTTGTAGCTGAAAGAAGTTTCAGCCGTGCTGCGAGAAGAATGTTTTTAACCCAGCCATCTTTAACCAAGCATATTAAAAATCTGGAAGATGCCGTTGGTGTTAAAGTCATAAACCGGCACAACACCGGCGTTACCCTGACATTACAAGGCAGGCTTCTGTATGAATATGCTCAGAAAATTATAGGGCTTAGAGAAGGGGTCAAAGAGAAAATTTTAAGATCAATGGAAAAAGAGAGTGGGACCATTGATCTTATCGCAAGCACCATTCCTGCAAACTACATCCTTCCTTATATTTTAGGTGACTTTAATAAAAAATATCCAAAAATAAAGGTTTATATAAAAACGGTAAACAGCGAAGAGGCACTCGACATGGTGATGAATAATCATGCCGAAATAGGATTTATCGGTAAAAAGCCTTTGAGCAGAAAAATCAGTGCGGAGCCCATATGGAAAGACAAGCTAGTAATCGCGGTTTCCGAAACACATCGCTGGAGTGAAAGAATCTGTATCGCTGCAAATGAACTGATGGACGAACCGTTTGTAATAAGAGAAAAAGGATCGGGAACAAGAGCGATCCTTGAAAATTATCTGAAAGAAAATGCCGGTTCAGATTTCCGGCTGAACATTGTTGCCGAACTGGGCAGTTCCGAAGCAATCAAGGAGGCTATTATAGCCGGACTGGGCGTCTCTTTTATCTCAATTCATGCGATAAGGCGGGAATTGAAGCAGGAACTTCTTGTAGAGATATCTGTTTCAGGCTGGGTGGTTGAAAGAGATTTTCATGTAATTTATACGAAACAGCACAAATTGATGCCGCACCAGGAGATATTCCTGAATTTTTGTAAAACGACACCAGTTCAGTGATCAGTAATCAGTGACCAGTAAACAGTGATCAGTCATCAGTAAAAGGAAGACCTTCCAACCAGAAACCAGGAACCAGAGACCTATTTATTTCCGCATACCGGGCAGCCCTGCATGCGAAGGGGTTTTTCGAGATGACTTTCGGCTAAAAGTTCCTGGTTCGTGAATATTTCAGCCGTAGAGCCGTCGGCCATGACCTGCCCTTTATGAATAACGATTGTCCGCTCGCAAAGATCCATAACCATATCAAGATCATGGGTTGCTATTATTTTCGTATGTTTGAAAGTTTTGAGAAGCTCTATGAGTTTGCGTCTTGCTCTCGGATCAAGGTTTGACGTGGGTTCATCCATAACAAGAATATCGGGCGACATGGCAAGCACCGTCGCAATCGATACCGCTCTTTTCTCCCCTCCTGAAAGTCTGTATGGCGGGCGGGATTTTAAATGCAATGCTCCAACCGTTGAAAGAGCGTTGTCAACCCTTGTGTCGACTTCTTCCGGCGGAAGCGAGAGATTCAGGGGACCAAAGGCCACATCATCATAGACGGTAGGCATGAAAAGCTGGTCGTCAGGGTCCTGGAAAACCATTCCGACTGTTCGCCGCACCTCTTTCAGCGTCTCTTTTGTTAAAGGATAGTCGCCTATTCTGATAGTGCCATTTCCTGACATGAGATAGCCGTTTAGGTGAAGAAGAAGAGTCGATTTACCCGCTCCGTTTTCCCCGACAACGGCTACCGATTCACCGTGGGTTATTCTGAAGGAAATATCCTGGAGCGCACAGGTGCCGTCCGGGTAAGTAAACTTAAGCTTTTTAACCTCTACTATATGATGGCTCATGATATAAGCTCCGTTATGAAATTTCCTGCAATCAGAGGAATATTGTAAAACCGCATTGCAATAAAAAAAGAGGACCACGCAACGGTAAAAATTACTTCTCTTAAGCCCGCTTCAAGGCGGCGGTTAACCCTTATTTCACCGTCAAAACCCCGGCAGAGCATGGCAAGGTGAATGCGCTGCGCCCTGTCAACGGTTCTTAACAGAAGGTGTCCGAGCAGGTAGCCGAACACCCTGATGCCCTTTCCTTTTCCGTCAAAGGAACGGAGAGATCTTGCATTTGCCATGCGCGATGCTTCGACAATAAGAACAAAAATATAACGGTATAGAAAGAGCAGCTGAACTGCAAATATACGGGGAGCGCCCATTTTTTCAAGAGCCATACAGACTGAATTGAAGCCTGTACAGGCAATAAGAACAAGCACGCTCCCTGCAGTAAGAGTAAATTTTATCATTATCGAACAAAAAGAGATCCAGCCTCCCGAAATTGAAAGCGGGCCAATGCGCATCAGTATTTCGCGGTCTATTAAAGGATTGAAGATTCCTATCATGACGGCGAACGGGATAACTATAAGAATCTTCCGGAAAAGATAATAAAGCGGAAGCTCCCCCAGACTTATCATTACTGCAGGATATAAGAAAAAAGGAACGAGTGCAGAGATCTCATATTTGCCGAAGGATATGACTGTAATTATGAATATCAGTGTAGTTAAGAGTTTTACGCGCGGATCTAAACGGTGTATGGTAGTATCCAGGCCCGAGAGAGTATCCATGTAGCCTAAATCGAGAAAAGCTGTTTTTATATTACTCATAAATCCCTATCTTGTTCCGTTCCTCTTTTTAAGAGCAAACCCTATAAAGGTTGCAAGGACGAGAACAAGTGCTCCTCCAACAAGGCCTGAAACGGAGGTTCCCGGATTAACGATACTTTCAGATCCGGGATCATCTGCCTGAACGTTTTTGGAAACCCTGAAACTATAATCAGGCAGAAAAGCTGTTTTCTCCTGGATTTTAGCTAAAAGTGAATGAATATTGTTTCCGGGAGCCTCAAGCTCTTCCGTTCCTGTTGTGTGAAAGACCGCCCACTCCAATCCATCGGGATTTGATGAAGCAAACCAGGAAATAACTCCACCTGTAATTACAGCGGCTGTGAGGAGCGCAGTTAAAACATATCTTTGCGAAAAACCATTAACGGGTGCTGTGTTCACAGTTTTTTGAAGGAGTTCCGGCCTCGATTTCCATACAAATGAAACAACCGCTGCTGTTACAATGCCCTCAACAATACCGATTGCAAGATGAATAGGCTGCATCAGCAGAACGAATGTTTTAAAAGGCAGCTCCGAAATGTCGGAAAAGAGGGTTTCAAGAACAACCCAGAAAGCGCCCATTTGAAGTCCAAGGATTGATGCTGTGATGGCGCCGAGCAGGATGCGGTTTTGAGTGGGTTTATCTCTAACAATCTGCTTATATATAAGAGGATAGGCGATAAAGCACGGGAAAAAACCAAGATTGAATATATTGCAACCGAGAGCAAGCAGTCCCCCGTCCGCGAACAGGAGAGCCTGGATGGTGAGTATTGACGCCATAGTGAGAAATGCAGCGTAAGGGCCGAGCAGAATGGAAAGAATCATTGCTCCGCCGAGGTGCCCGCTTGATCCGGTTCCCGGTATTGTGAAGTTTATCATCTGGGCCGCGAATATAAAAGCTCCGGCCACGCCCATAAGAGGAATTTTGCGGTCATCAATGTCATCGCGGACTTTTTTTGAACAATACGCTATCAATCCGGCTGAAGCCGCCCA
>CAYODW010000092.1:0-9162 GCA_964402865.1 uncultured Desulfonema sp.
CTGTCGGCAATGTTAAATTCCTTATAAGAAAGATCATATTCTGGAATATCAATCTGAACATAAGCGCCAGCTTTAAAATTCAGCTCTTCTCCCTGATCAAGCCTGAGAATTAGTTCCTTTATAAAAGTTGCAACATTCTCATTTGAAACAACCGTTGCATTATATTTTTTTATGCTGAAAATCTCTTCAGGAATAAGTATTTTCAGGTTGTCTTTTACTTTCATCTGGCATGCAAGGCGTATATTTCTGCTTTGTTCTTTCCTGCTGATATGAATCAGTTCCGTTGGTAGAATTTCCCCTCCCCCCTCTTCTACGACACACTTGCAAGTCCCGCAGGTTCCTTTCCCTCCGCAGGCTGAAGGAAGAAATATTCCCGAACCGGCAAGAACAGATAAAAGAGAATTACCCCTATTAGTACTGATCCCTTTATCAATTTCATTGTTTATAATGACAATGCAGTCTCCCTTTCTTACTACTTTTGCTTCGACAAACAATATCATCCCGACAAGGGTTAATATTACGATTGAGAAGGCTGCCAGGCTGATTACATATATCAATTTTATGTTCCCGATTACATTGTAATGCCGGAAAAAAGCATGAAGGCCATAGCCATAAGGCCGGTTGAAATCATTGTTATGCCGAAACCTTCAAGCCCTTCAGGCACATTTGCGTATCTAAGTTTCTTCCTTATTGCTGCCATCGAAACAATCGCAAGCATCCATCCGAGACCCGAACCGGTTCCGTATGCAATCGATTCTATTAAATTATAATCCCTCTCAACCATGAAAAGTGCAGCGCCTAGTATTGCGCAGTTTACTGCTATCAGGGGAAGAAAAACTCCGAGCGAAGAATACAGAACAGGCGAAAACCTGTCGATTATCATTTCAACAGCCTGGACTATTGCAGCAACCACTGCGATGAAAGTTACGAGTTTCAAAAAACTTAAATCAATGCCCGGAAACCCGGCCCATGTCAGGGCGCCCGGAGCCAGAAGATAATGGTAAACCATCCAGTTTACCGGTGTTGTCACGGCAAGCACAAATGTAACGGCAAGGCCAAGACCTATTGATGACTCCATGCTTTTTGAAACCGAAAGAAACGAACACATTCCGAGGAAATACGCGAGGAGAATATTGCCGATAAAAATTGAATTAATTAATATGCCGATTATATTATCCATGATTTAGCACCTTCTATTTTCTTCAACTGACATACCAGGAACGGGCATAACGAAGCATGAGAATACAGGAGTAAGGAGTCAGTATCCAGAATAAACACGGTATTGTTTTTCTTCTGTATTCCACATTCTAACGCCTGTATTCTCATTTCAATAATAACTATTTTATTTGTTAATCAGAGTTCTCTGAAGCCATACCAGCAGTCCGATAATTATAAAAGCAGCAGGAGCAAGCAGCATAAAGCCCATATTTTCATATCCGGACAGGTAGAACGCCTGGGGAATCACATCAAAACCCAAAAGCTTGCCTGATCCAAGAAGCTCCCTGATAAAGGCAACTGCTATGAGAACGGAGCCGTATCCGATTCCATTGCCAATCCCGTCAAGAAAGGAAAGAAGCGGAGGGTTGGCAAGCGCAAAGCTTTCAGCACGACCCATTACTATGCAGTTTGTAATGATCAATCCTACAAATACTGAAAGCTGCTTGCTGATATCATACATGAATGCCTTGAGAAGCTCGTCTGTTATTATGACCAATGTCGCTACAATGCAAAGTTCAGCTATAATACGTATGTTCCGGGGAATTACGTTTCGCAAAACAGATACCGCCAGATTCGAAAAAGCCACAACCAGTGTCAGCGCTATCGCCATCACAATGGCAGTTTTAAGCTGAACCGTTACTGCAAGGGAAGAACATATCCCGAGAATCTGAACCATTATGGGATTGTTTTTCCAGATCGGCTCAAAAATGACTTTCAAGGTTTTATTCTCTTTTGTTCTCATATATCATTTTACCTTTAAACAAAAACATCCTTAATTTCCTGCGCCGTTGTTTCCCGTAATTTCCTTAACCATGTTATGTCTGAACTTTACGGAAACAGGCTCATACTCTTTAAGTATATCCTTCATACTTGCCGAAAGAAACTTTCCGGTCAACGTAGCCCCGCTTATTCCGTCTACAAAATTGACCCGGAGATCTTCTTGAATTACATCCTTCACAGCCCCGCGGGCAATCGATATTGAAACAAATTTCCCTTCCCTGTTTACAATTTTTTTTCCTTCAAAGTTCCTCTGAAACCAGCTTCTTTCTATTTCCCCTCCAAGTCCGGGCGTTTCGGAATGCTTGTAAACTGTAAAACCGGATATTGTCGAACCATCCTTGTTTATAGCCAGGTAACCGTTTATTTTCCCCCAAAGCCCCTGGGCATCTATCGGAACTATATAGGCCTCGACCGTATTTTCCTTTATATATAAATAGATAGGCAGATCTTTTTCTCCTCTCTCCGCTTCTTTAACGATTCTTCCTGAAGGATCCACCCATAGAGATTTAATTTTTTCCGAGTACAGCTTTTCAATATATTCCGGCGTATCATTATTCTGATCATCAATCAGTCCGACAGACCTTAAAAGGTTTTTTTGCCGGTCTAGATTTATATTACGAAGCTGATAGCTCTTAAGCCCGTTTGAAGCTATTGTCAGAAGAAGACTGCAAGCAAGGCACAAAAATATTGCAAATAATATCGATTTCAAATTGCTAGACATTCGGAATCCTTTTTTTCAGACGCAATTTTATTTCGACATAATCTAAAAGAGGCGCAAAAAGGTTCATAAATAGAATCGCCATCATTACACCCTCTGAATAAGCCGGGTTGAAAACACGAATTAACACCGTCAATACTCCTATCGCAAAGCCGTAAACCCATTTTACGTTCTCCATACCTGGAGCGCTGACTGGATCGGTTGCCATAAACGATATGCCAAAAGCAAAACCTCCCATGACAAGGTGGTAGAACGGGTTTAAAGAGAGCCATGCCGCAGAAGAGTTACCGGCAACCATATTCAGTAAAAATCCGGTTGAAAGAACCCCGATGATTCCCCCAAGAATAATTCTGTAACTGGCAACCCCTGTAACCATTAGAAACAGAGCACCGACGATACATAACATGGCTGATGTTTCACCAACACTTCCGGGATATATCCCTGTAAAAAGTCTCAAAAAACTGTAACCTTGCCGCTCTAAAAGGACTTCTATGGTATCACCGGTTCCGGCAAGCCCCGAAACAGCCAGCGGTGTAGCACCGCTGATTATGTCAACAGACTGATCTTTAAGTCTGCCAACCACAGTCCAGACCGAATCCCCTGTCATTTTCGCGGGGTAAGCAAAAAAAAGAAACGCTCTTCCGGTTAATGCCGGATTTAATATGTTTCTTCCTGTTCCGCCAAAAATTTCCTTTCCGATAACGACACCAAAAGAGATTCCCAACGCAGCCTGCCAGAGCGGTATAGTCGGAGGAAGAGTCATAGGAAAAAGTAATCCCGTCACAAGAAAACCTTCGCTTATTTTGTGTTTTCTGATTGAGGCAAATAGAATTTCCCAGAAAAATCCAACTGAATATGAAACAAATACTAGAGGAAGAACTATGATAAGCCCTTTTGAAAAAGCCGCCCAGAAATCAAGAGAAAAACCTGATATAAGATTCGACTGGTATCCCGCGTTGTAAATACCGAAGAAAAAAGTCGGGAGCAGCGCTATGACAACAAAGCTCATGAATCGCTTTAGGTCGATGCTGTCACGAACATGTGGCACTTCTTTCGTTACATTTTCAGGAGTAAAGAAGAAAGCTTCCAACGCCTCAAAAAGAGGATACATGCGCTTCAGTTTCCCGTCATCCCTGAAATATTTTCTGTTTTTATCAAAAGCTCTTTTTATTTTTTCAAAAAGCATGTCAGGCCTTATCCTTATAATATGCCTTTTTCGCATTCTTAAAAAAACCGCACAGGTCTATCTTGGAAGTGCAAACGTATGAGCACAATCCGCACTCAACACAATCAAGCATGCCGTGAGAAAGGGATTCTTCAATATCAGCGGCGGCTATGCTTTTGAAAGCAAATTGAGGGAGAATATCGACAGGACAGACTTTTGCACAGGCGCCGCAGTTCACGCACGCCCTTTCCTCCCCATGCAAACTGCAATCTGCTGTAAGCGGCAATCTGCTGAAATATGACAAAAAAGTCTTCGAATAACTTGGTCTGTCATATCCTGCTCTTAAAAATCCAAAAGTCTCGGATTTCCCTCCTTCGGGAATAAAGGCAACGGATGTTTCATAAAAACCAAGAAAAGATTCTCTTGATGCGGTATAGCCTCTGAATATTCCACCGGCAATCAGTCGTGCCTTGTTTTCATCCGGAATATGGCCTTCAATAATATTATTGATAGGCACTCCTGTCCTTGTTTTAAAATGCATTCTCTTTTTAGCCAGACTTCCGGCAAGAGCAACAATTCTTTTCACCGGGTATCTTCCTGTTGAAAAAAAACTGCCTAAAAGAAGAACATCCTGACCGTTGATATACCATGCGCGGTTTTCAGAAGGATCTTTTCTGATATTATGCATTAGTACGCCCGGATCATCTGCGGGATAACTCCCTGAAAACTTATGTGTAACAAGATTGTCGGTCATGCCGATATTAATAAAATCTTTTGATGTATGGACATACACATTTTCCGCAAGATTTTTCAAAATGGATATGCCTGTCTTGAAAAGATTAATTTCTTCCTTCAGATAGACTTGGGGATCCGGCTGAAACGGCTCCTTGTTATCTAGACTCACAATCAATGCTTTGGGAATAAAATCCGGAACCGCAATATCCCGGAATGGAAGTTCTCTTATAAACGGCCATATTCCGCCACCCATCATTGATTTTATTATATCATCCCTGCTATATTTTTTATTCCCGGAGAATTTGTTTACATCAAACTCGACATATTCTTCATTATTATCAAGCTTTATTACTATTTCTTTTATTACACGTCTTGATCCGTAATTTATCTTTTCGATTTTTCCGCTGCCAGGTGAAAGAAACTTTATGTCAGGATTCCTCTTATCAAAAAAAAGTGTTGAACCAATCCTGACCCTGTCGCCCTCTTTAACTAAAAGCTTTGGTTTTATAAAAGGTATTATTGCAGGAAGAAAAGCTACAAAAGAAGGTTTATAGAGTTCCGATAGTTCAGGCAGGGGAATACCTTCAATCTTTAAATCGAATCCTTTTTTTATATTAAGCAGAATCATTCAACCCTTTTATCTGTTTATTCTCTTATTAGCACTAACAAAGATGCTTTTCAACATACCGGTTACTATATTATTATTCAATTTCCTTCTTGACATTTAACACAACAAATCTCATTTTCCAATAAACAACAGGTCACGAACAATTTGTTTCACACATAAACAGGAGGAGAATATGGCAGAAATTATAAAAAAACAGGTTTGTAAATGCGATCATTGCGGAAATGAAGCCGAAATGGTAATTACCTGTTCACTACAGGAAACAGATAAAGGCACCCAAATAAATGAACAGAAGGCTTCTGAAAAAATTAAGGGATCCGCAATCTGTTCACATTGCGGCAGCGAAGCTGATATGTGGCTCGATCTCTAATTGTTCATATTTTTATAATTTAATCAAAACCGGAGAATAAAATTTGCTAAAAAAGCAAAACCACAGGATGACAAGTCAGCGAAAGATAATACTTGAGGAGCTGAAAAAGGTCAAAACACATCCCAGAGCGGATGAAATATATAAAATGGTCCGCAAACGGCTTCCGCGAATCAGTCTTGCCACTGTTTACCGGAATCTTGAGGTTCTATCCGAGTTAAAAGAGATACAAAAACTTGAATCCTTTGGCACGCTTAAACGTTTTGACGGAACACCTGAAAATCATTACCATATCAGATGCATCAAATGTGATCGTCTTGATGATGCACCTTTCGACCTTGAAACAGGCCTGGAAAAAAAAATAAGGCCATTGACCAGCTTTAACATCATCGGCCATCGTCTTGAGTTTATAGGGATTTGTAATGAATGCACATCAAGCAGGAAATAATACAAAAAGGATAAAAAGATGGAAAAAAAGAAACAGGATGAAATTGATGCCCTGTGCCCTGAATGCGGGCATGCTTTTAAAACTTATATAGACAGAGTATTACATACTGACGACACGAGAACCAAAAAACAAGCTCCTGAATGCCCTGTCTGCGGGTGCGGAGATTGCAAAATCGGGAAATAGCATCTCAAAACCGAGTTTAATCTATCCATTACTCGTTACATACCATTCATAGCAATCAAGGCAATATTGCGGTTTCGAATCCGCCGGGGGGCTTATTCGCCCTGAGCCTGCTGAGTGATTTTTTATATGTTCATCAATTGTTATTATTAATTTTCCCGGAGGATGAAGATGGAAAAGAAAACTTTTATTATACCCGCAATATCTTGCGGCCATTGCGTCATGTCCATCAAGAATGAATTATCTGAAATTGCGGGTGTCAAAAAGGTTGAAGGAGATCCCCAGAGTAAAAGCATAAGCGTGGAATGGGAGCCACCCGCAACCATCGATAAAATATTGAACACCTTGAAGCAGATCAACTATCCTGCGCAATGAAACATAAAAACTGTCGTTCGTGATTCGTCGCTCGATATTCGATCCATGGTCTTCGATATTCGTTGTTTTATTAACCCTACGCCTACATGCCAATAACCGATAATGCAAAGCTCTCGATCCCCTCTTCTTTGATAAATTAAATAAGGATAAAAATTATGACTGGACAGAAGATTTCAATACCTGTTTCCGGGATGACATGCGCAAACTGTGCCGCCAATATAGAAAGAGGTTTGAAAAAATTAAACGGCATAAAAGACTCTTCAGTAAGCTTTGCTTCGGAACAGGCGTCAGTTACTTTTGAACCCGGGGAGATCTCATTAAGCGATATTTCTGAAAAGATAAACAGCCTCGGCTACAAGGTTATTACAAGTAAAATAGAGCTTTCTGTCACAGGAATGACATGCGCAAATTGCGCCATGAATATCGAAAGAGCCTTAAACCGGAAAGTTCCAGGAATACTGAAATCCTCGGTAAATTTCGCTACGGAACGAGTTTCTGTTGAATATATTCCCGCCGCAGCTTCGGTTGAAGATGTTATCTCGGCTATACGGAAAGCCGGTTACGGAGCAATACTTCCGGATACATCATCAGATGAAAAAGACTATGAGCTTGAAGCGCGCAATGCTGAAATAAAAAACCAGACAAGGAAATTTTTTACGGGACTTGTATTAACTATTCCTCTTTTTTTATTAAGCATGGCACGGGATTTTCATGTTATAGGAATGTGGAGTCATTCATCCTGGGTAAACTGGTTCTTTTTTGCGCTTGCAACTCCGGTTCAGTTTTATACCGGCTGGGACTATTATATCGGCGGATATAAAAGTTTAAGAAACAAAAGCGCAAACATGGATGTTCTGGTAGCTATGGGATCATCCGTGGCATATTTTTACTCCATTGCAACCCTTCTTTTTCCTTTTCTTGGAGAGCATGTATATTTTGAAACATCTGCTGTAATAATCACCTTGATTAAACTTGGCAAAATGCTCGAATCCCGCACAAAGGGAAAAACCGGCGGAGCAATCCGTAAACTTATCGGACTTTCACCCAAAACCGCAACAATACTTGAAGGAGATAAAGAAAAAGTAATCCCTCTCTCCCTTGTAAAAAAAGACGATATTGTTCTTGTCAGGCCGGGTGAAAAAATACCTGTTGACGGAGTTGTGATTGAAGGAGAATCTTCAGTAGATGAATCAATGTTAAGCGGCGAACCAATGCCCGTGGATAAGCATGTAAATGATACCGTTATCGGAGGGACAATAAACGTTGAAGGCCTTTTAAAGTTCAGAACAACCCGCATAGGCAAAGATACCGCTCTTGCTCAGATAATCAAGCTTGTTCAGGAAGCACAGGGAAGTAAAGCTCCGATCCAGGCTGTAGCAGACCGTGTTTCATCAGTTTTTGTCCCCTTCGTTCTTATAACTGCATTTATAACTTTTTTTATCTGGTGGTGGTCTGGAGGCGAATTTGTTCCGGCCATGATAAGGTTTGTCGCAGTTCTCGTAATTGCCTGCCCATGTGCACTCGGTCTTGCAACTCCCACGGCTATAATGGCCGGAACCGGAAAGGGCGCTGAAAACGGGATTCTTTTTAAAAACAGCGAATCTCTCGAAATAGCATCAAAGCTTGATATTATTGTACTGGATAAGACCGGAACCATCACAACCGGAAGACCTGCCGTTATTGATATAATTCCTTTTGCACCCTTCTGCAATAACGATAATGAGCTTCTTAAAATTGCAGCTTCAGTTGAAAAAGGATCGGAGCATCCTATCGGAAAGGCAATTGTTGAAGAGGCAAAACAAAGAAATATTACCCTGTTAGAGCTAAAAGGTTTCAAGGCTGCCGGGGGCCTCGGAGTGCAGGCATATATTCAGGACAGGTTTACAATGATAGGGAAACCGGGGTGGTTTAAAACTCTCGGATTAAATATTGAAAAATCCGAAAATGATATTCTCTCTATGCAGTCAGAGGGTAAAACGGTAATGATTGTTGCGCAGGAAAAGGATTTATACGGACTTATCTCTGTTGCAGATCAGGTTAAACCGGAAGCTGCTGATGCGATCATGAAACTGCAAACATACGGCCTGCAAATATTCATGCTGACAGGCGATAATATTATGACGGCTCGGACCATAGCTTCAAAAGTTAATATTTCAAATGTTTTCGCTGAAGTAAAACCAGATGAAAAATCTTTAAGGGTTAAAGATCTGCAGCAAAACAACAATAAGGTCGGAATGATCGGTGATGGAATAAATGATGCGCCTGCGCTTGCCCAGGCCGATATTGGAATCGCCATAGGGACAGGCACTGATGTAGCCATTGAAACAGCCGATATCATTCTTTCAAGCGGAAACCTGCTTGGCGCTGCCAAAGCCATAAAACTCAGCAAAGCCACAATGAATACCATAAAACAGAATCTCTTCTGGGCCTTTTTTTACAATATTATACTCATCCCTGTTGCAGCAGGTATCCTGCAACCGTTTGAGTTTTTTCCCGACTTTTTAAGACAGCTTCATCCCATATTTGCAGCAGGAGCAATGGCATTCAGCAG
>CAYODW010000093.1:0-8899 GCA_964402865.1 uncultured Desulfonema sp.
TGTAAGGTTGATAGCGCAGTTATAATTCTGATACCCGTTTCTTGGATTACAAAGGACTGCATTTGGAATAGCGGCAAGGGTAATCTCTTTTTCCACCAGGCGGTTCGGATAACAAGATGTGCCATATGCAGTTGCTCTCAGATAAACTTTTTTCCCGGCAACCAGATCCTGTATAACATGTCCCCCTCCATAGCTGAATTCACCGGGATATACTTTATTGAGAGGATCGTCTTCGCAAGGTTCAGTTGCTCCTATATAACAGTCAACAGCCGCTATTCCGGCGTAAGCAGGTACGTTGTTAAGCCAAACCTTCGATGCCTTTATTGTTGGAACCGAATGTCCGAAATTTATAAAAGCCCCTGAAGAACACATGGGCGCAAAGGTTCCGGTAGTAACTACATCTATTTGCTTTGCAGCCCGAACAGGACCATTCTTTTTGACTATATCAATCATCTCTCCTGCTGTGACTACCACAACTTTTCCGGATTTGATTTTCTCGTTTATCTCTTTGTAAGTTTTTTTTACCTTGTGCTCTTTCATCTCAATCTCCTATTTCAACCCGGATTTAACGTCTTCTATCTTTCCGGTAATGTTGTTTTTTATCCAGGAAGCGTCCCACCATTCCAGAGGATTTACAAATATATTATTTACAAGCATGCTGAAATGGAGATGGTCTCCGGCGGCAAGACCTGTACTTCCCGAATGGCCGACAACACCACTCTTTTCGACAATATCCCCTTCCTTGACATCAAAGCTGTTCAAGTGTGAGTATGCGCTGAAAAGACCGAATCCATGATCAACAATAACTGTTTTTCCGTAAATTCCCAAATCTCCTGCAAAAACGATCCTCCCTCTGTTTGCGGCAGGGACAGGCGCATTAGCAACGGAAGCGAGGTCTATACCGAGATGAACCTGGCTGTCTATGTGTTTACCCTGATAATTATAATCTCGGTGGTCGGCAAAACCGGCCATCTTTTTGGCATTCGGAAAGCTTACAAATACTCCTTCCCAAATCATATTCTTATCCGTATTCTTCACAAGATCTGTTATCTTCTTATAATTTTCAGCGCGTAAATCTCTGTTCACCTTGAGAAACTTATCTGAAACAGATGTTTTTGAATCCTGTATGATTTCAGCATCAAATTCCGGCATTTTTGAGTTAAGAAATTCGTCTGAAATGTTGATCGAATCTTTTTTGAATGTCTGCTCCTTTATGAATACTTTAAATCCTCTCCTGGTACTGTTGCCGGCACCATCAACTGCTTCGACAAAGACCTCTGTACCGGGACCCTTGTCATACTCAAGGGCGAAAAGGGACATATAAATATTTTTATCATTAAAGAAACCATTGTAGCCCGGGAAAAAATTTCCTCCGGCATAAACTCCGTTATTTTCACACGGTTCCGATAAACTGTATATAACAATGCCTGAACCGCCCTGGTTAACATTCTGTATACCGCTTAAAACGCTTACGTCAGGCCGTTTTGTATCAATTACAATTTCCTTTTCGACTGTGGTTGTGTTGCCGTTCCACCACCTCTGCCATGAATAATCCCATGCGACCATTCGCAGAACCGCCTTCCCGTCCGCAAGCCCCAGTTTTTTCGGCTCAATGGATAGGCTGATATTATCCTGGTTTACCTTTCCTCCGCCAAGAAAACCGCCTGACTGATATTCCTTGTCAACAAGAACACTCTCTTTCCCATCTTTTACTATTGCTATCAAGCTCTTGCGCAATCCTCTTTTTTCATCTGAAACTGAAATCAATATATTTTTAGAAGGACCGATCGCCATTGAAAGGGCCGGCATTTCAGCCTTTATAGAAGGATTCTCATTCTCAAGGCATACAAATAAAATCCATACTGAAGACAGAACAACCAGACCGGCCAGAAATATCAACAGAGCTCTTGAACTGAATATGTTACTTTTCAATGTGTTATTATCCACCTTTCTTGCAGGTTATATAATATGATAAATTATACTTGACGGCTTTGTAAAAAGACAGCCATTCATCTTCCAGTAAGGCCGTAAAGCATTAACAGTTAACCGGAATATAATCAAGGCTCTTTTTCGTTTCTTGACTTTTGAACCTCTAACCGATAGATATCTGAATATACAGGATTACAAAATATTTAAATGAAATTTGAAATATTCATTCAAGTAAAAAGTCGTTTTTTGCCTTTTTACAAAGGTATCAACCATGATAAAAACAATAAAAGTCAATGATATATCTGTTGGTGGCAGGTCTCCCCTGCTCATAATAGCCGGCCCTTGTGTCATTGAAGACAAAGAGACCACAATTTATATCGCCCGTTATTTGAAAGAGCTTGCACAGAAGCTGGATTTTCCTTTAATTTTCAAGGCTTCATATGATAAGGCAAACAGAACTTCTATCAATTCTTTCAGGGGCCCGGGAATCATCAACGGGCTCCGTATTCTGGAGCAGATAAAAAGCGAGCTTGGTCTTCCAATCCTGTCGGATGTTCATTCAACAAATGAAATCAAAGATGCGGCCGGTATTTTAGATATAATTCAGATACCCGCTTTTCTTTCCAGACAGACCGATTTTATACTGGAAATCGCAAAGACAGGAAAACCTGTCAACATAAAAAAAGGTCAGTTTCTTGCACCCTGGGACATAAGAAATGTTGTCGAAAAGATAACATCAACCGGCAATAATAAAATTCTTATAACTGAACGCGGCACAATGTACGGATACAATAATCTCGTGGTTGATTTCCGGGGCATTCAGATAATGCAGGATACAGGATATCCTGTTATCTTTGATGCAACGCACAGCATACAGCTTCCGGGGGGCGGAGGAAACAGTTCCGGAGGAGACCGCAAATTTGCTCCGGCACTTGCTATGGCTGCTGTTGCAGCGGGCGCTGACGGCATATTCATGGAGGTTCATCCGGACCCTGACAGAGCGCTTTGTGATGGGCCAAACTCTCTCCGGCTTGACAGCTTGAATGACCTGATTTTAAAGCTGAAGGCCATAAGGGAGGCCGTATCTTAAATCGCGGGTAATATCTTAATTCCGGCTCTAAAATTTAATAAGCATGAGAATGCAGAAGCCAGAATATTCATGGTGCTATTTTTATTCTGTATTCTGTATTCTGACTCCTGTATTCTAATATAAAGGTGCATATTGATCTATAAAATTTCTGCTGCGGAAAACAGGTTAAGGAATATAAAATTGTTACTCCTTGATGTTGATGGTGTCATGACAGACGGGAGCATTATATATAATGACACCGGTGAAGAAATTAAAGTTTTTTGCGTAAGAGACGGTCTTGGCATCAGAATGCTCATGGAATCAGGAATCAATGTTGGGATTGTGACAGGAAGAAGCTCAGATTCTTTATATCACAGATGCAAAAATCTGCACATTCAGCTCATATTCGACGGCATATCGGACAAAGCAGCAGCTCTTGATAAAATTATAGAAAAAACAGGAGTAAAAGATCATGAGATCGCCTATATCGGCGATGATCTTCCCGACATTTCCATTATGAGAAAAGTTGGTATTCCAATTGCTGTGGCCGATGCCGATGAAAATGTAATTGAAATTGCCCATATTGTAACATCGGCAAAGGGTGGAGCAGGCGCAATTCGTGAAGTGTGTGAAGCCATAATCAAAGCGCAGGATAAATGGGAAGCTGTTATTAATGGCAAACAGAAATATTAAAATTGGATTGATATCGGTTATTGTTATCACTATCTCCCTTACTGTTGCTCTGTTCATCGGATACCGGTATTTTTTAAAAAACCCCAAGAAGATTATCCCCGTTGTTGCTGACGGATCAAGCATAACAATTGAAAAAATACATCAGACTTCGACCAAAAACGGAATTGTTGAATGGAATCTTGATGCAAGTTCCGCCACTTACAGCGCTGACAAGAAAGAGGCTTTTTTCAAGGATTTGTCTGTGACTTTTTTCACAAAAGATAATCAGAAAATTTTACTTACCGCCGACAGCGGAATTTTAAAAACTGAATCAAACGACATCGAAATATCCGGCAACATAAGAATAAAGAATGATGAGTATCTGCTGAAAACTGAAAAAATTAATTATGAACATGATAAACGAATTATATTCTCAAAGGCTCCGGTTATAATTTCAGGCAACTCCCTGAACTTTGTTGCCAGTTCCATGAATATAGATCTAAACACAAACAAAGCCGAATTGATCGGTAAAGTGGAAGGAATAATCGGTGATAAAATTTCATTTTAAAGAATGGCATTGCCTTCACCTAACCCCGATAAACGGAATAAGTAAGTTAAATAGATTGTTTCCTGCCGGAAAAACGCAGAAAATAATTTCTTGCTCACTAATCTGTTGTTTCGCAGTTTCCCTGTTATTTTTATTTCATCCTGACTCTGCTTTTGCAGCCAAAAAAATACAAAAGCAAAATAAGGATGAAGGTGTAAAAAAAATCAATACAAATGCCGATTCAGCCGAGAAAATACAAAAGCCGAAAAAAGACGAGACTGAAAAAAAAATCCATATAACAGCAGACAGGCTGATAGCTGAAGGTAATTCAAACAATGCCGAATTCATCGGAAACGTCAGAGCGGTCCAGGAAACAACGGTTATAACATCTAATAAATTGAAAATTTTCTATAAAAAAGACTCATCCGGTACAGAGGTTAATTCAAAGGGGGGGGAATCGATAAAAGAAATTATTGCAACCGGAAATGTAAAAATATTGTTCGATGATAAAATTGCCGAAACCGAGCAGGCTGTTTATACAGCTGAAACCAGAATACTGGTGTTAAACGGCCCGAATTCAAAAATTACAAGCGGGAAGAATACCATATCCGGTTCGAAAATAACCTTTTTCAGGGATGACGGACGCATTAATGTCGAAGGAAGCGGAAGCAAGCGTGTTGAAGCCTTCTTTGAATCGGATGGGAAAAGTTTGTAAACAGGAAGGAGAAACAACCTACTTTAATGGCTAAATTATTTCTTGATAGTCTGGTTAAGTTATACAGGGGAAGAAAAGTCGTTGATTCTATCACCATCGTTGTCGAAAGCGGCGGGGTGTTCGGGCTTCTGGGTCCAAACGGCGCCGGAAAAACAACAACCTTTTACATGGCTGTCGGAATGGTAAAACCTGACAAAGGAAAAGTGTTCATCAACGATGAAGATATTACCGGCGCACCAATGTACATAAGGGCCCGCAAGGGATTGGGTTATCTATCCCAGGAAGCTTCAATATTTAGAAAACTGACGGCAAAGCAGAATGTAATGGCAATTCTCGAATTGCAATCAATCTCAAAACAGGAGCAGGAAGACCGCGCAAACATTCTTCTTGATGAGCTTGGCATCAGGCATCTTTCGGATCAGAAAGCGGCTCTCCTTTCAGGAGGAGAAAAAAGGCGTCTTGAAATTTCCCGGGCGCTTGCCACTAATCCTAAATTTATTCTTCTGGATGAGCCTTTTGCCGGCATAGATCCTCTTGCAGTTATTGACATAAAGAATATCATAAGGCATTTAAGGGATCGCGGGATAGGAATTTTGATTTCCGACCATAATGTAAGGGAAACTCTTGGAGTATGCGATATGGCTTTCATATTGAACGAAGGTAAGATTATTGAATCCGGGCCTCCGGAAAAAATTGCATCCAGCGAAATTGCGCGCCGCATATACCTTGGAGATGAGTTTAGGCTGTAAATATGGCTCTTGAATTCAAACAACAACTCAAACTGTCTCAACAACTGGTTATGACTCCCCAGCTGCAGATGGCTATCAAGCTCTTGCAGCTCTCGAGGCTCGAACTTCTTGATACGGTGCGTCAGGAACTTGATTCAAACCCTATGCTGGAAGAGGTACAGGATTCCGTTTCAAATGAATTGTTGTCCGAACCTACTGAAACACTGCCCCAACAGGATGAATCCCTGGCCAAAGAAGTAAAAATTGAAGAAAAAATAAATGACTCCTTTGACTGGAATAATTACATTGATGAATATAATTCCCCGGGGAGAATCAGTTTTGAAACTGAAAAAAAAGAGACTCCAAGCTATGAAGCCTTTATATCCAGGACCGAATCTCTGAACGATCATCTTCTCTGGCAACTTCTGATGACAGGCCCTTCAAAAGAAGATGAAGAAATAGGAAGTCTTATAATCGGAAATCTCAACGGAGACGGTTATCTTGATGTTTCTGTGGAAGATATATCAAAAACCAGCGGATCTTCTATAGAAAAGGTTGAAAAAATTTTATCAATAATACAAACATTCGATCCGTCCGGAGTATGCGCAAGAAATTTGAGCGAATGCCTTCTGATACAGGCGAATCAGCTCGGTCTCCATGGAACTGTGGTAACCGATATTATTCAAAATCATCTGAATTATCTTGAAAACAAAAATTTCAGGGCTATTGCTAAGGCGCTCAAAGCAGATTTGGGAGAAATTGAAGCGGCCGCAAATATTATTCTGGGGCTTGATCCAAAACCCGGGCGAAAGTTTTCAGATGAGGAGCCTCAATATATAACCCCTGATATTTATGTATATAAAATGGAAAATAGTTTTGTGATAATGCTAAATGATGACGGGATGCCGAAGCTGAGAGTCAATTCCTTTTATAAAAAAAACATGGGAGGAGGTAAAATACCAAATGATGCCAGGGACTACATCCAGGAGAAGATGCGTTCCGCGGCATGGCTTATAAAAAGTATCCATCAGCGCCAGAAAACAATATATAAGGTAATGGAAAGCATACTCAAATTTCAGAGGGAATTCTTTGAAAACGGAATATCTTTTTTAAAACCTATGGTATTAAGAGATATTGCTCAGGATATAGAAATGCACGAATCAACAATCAGCAGAGTGACAACAAACAAATATGCATTAACCCCCCAGGGCATTTTTGAATTGAAATATTTTTTTAATAGTTCTATTAATCGAACTACAGGCGAATCTCTGGCTTCTGCCAGCGTTCAGGATATGATTAAAAAGCTTATTAAAAATGAAGACCCCAGGAAGCCCTACAGTGATGACAAAATAGCTGATATTCTTTTGAATTCCAATGTAAATATTGCAAGAAGAACCGTAGCAAAATACAGAGATGTTTTGAAGATACTATCGTCAAACAAACGCAAACAACATTAGGGAGGATTCCATAATCATGCAAACATCAGTTACTTTTAAAAATCTTGATCCTTCTGATAACTTAAAATCATATGTCGGTGATAAGCTGGATAAACTCGATAAGTTTCTTGACAACCCTGCGGAAGCAACAGTTGTGCTTTCAATAGAAAAATTCCGTCACATAGCCGAAGTCAATATAACGGGTGACAGGCTTAATATCTTTGGGAAAGAAGAAACAAGTGATATGTATGCAGCCATCGACATGGTGCTTGATAAACTTGAAAAACAGATAAAGAAAAGCAAGCAGAAAATCCGTGAACGGAGAACAACATCGAAAGGGAAAACAGCTGCCATAAGTCAGAAAAACTTTCGGGAGGAATCCGATATCGGCCAGATAAAGGTTCAGAATATTGAATACAAACCCATGGATATTGAAGAAGCGGTTATGCAGATGGATCTTGTAACCGATAATTTCCTTGTTTTTACAAATGCCAGAACAGATAAAATCAATGTCCTGTATCGCAGAAAAGACGGCAATTACGGATTGATACAACCTGTCAGCTAAATTTTTGAACCGATATCATAGGTGACGGTATAAAATGAAAATTCTTGAAGTACTGCCAAAAGAAGCAATTACAACCGATTTGAAATCGAAAGTTAAAAACGAGGTCATTGAAGAGCTGGTTGCTTCTATTTCAAAAATAACAGGCGTCAACAGTGCGGAACTTATCAAGGTTCTTCTTGAAAGAGAGCGCCTTGGAAGCACAGGGATCGGCGGAGGCATAGGAATTCCGCACGGAAAATTAAAAAATCTTGAATCGCTTATTATGGGTTTCGGCCTGAGCAGAAAAGGCGTTGATTTCGAATCTATTGACGGCAGGCCGGCCCATCTCTTTTTCATTCTTTTAACTCCTGAAAATTCAACCGGCCTTCATCTTAAGTTGCTTGCGCGAATATCCAGACTCTTAAAAAATGAGTCTTTCAAAAAAAAGCTCATGAAAGCGACAGACAGTAATCAGGTTTATTCTACAATTGAGGAAGTTGACGAAGATTTTTAATAAAGCCCTTTTTTAACGTGAAGAATTTAAAAATATTTATTATTACAGGCCATTCAGGATCCGGTAAAAGCACTGCAATAGCGGCGTTTGAAGATGCGGGCTTCTATTGTGTTGATAATATGCCGGTTGCTCTCCTTCCCAAGTTTTTAAAGCTTCCCATCAAGAGTTCTGATGAATTTAAAGGTCTTGCTTTTGTCATGGACCTGCGGGAAAAAGAATTCTTATCCAAATACAGATCGGTTTTTGATTCAATAAAACAAATCGGCTGCTCTTTTGAAATTCTGTTTCTTGAAGCCGATGAGGATATCCTGCTGCAGCGCTTCAGTCAAACAAGACGGCACCATCCCCTTTCCCACGGCAAAACTCTTGTTGACAGTATCCGGATAGAGAAGGAACGGTTACATGATTTAAAAGCTGCCGCCGACAGAATCATTAACACATCCCATTATAATGTACATGAACTGAAAGCCATAATCATGGATATTGCTCTTAAAAGCAAAAAAAGTTCCCCCATGAATATATATGTACTCTCCTTTGGTTATAAATTTGGTATTCCTGCAGATGCCGATCTGATTATTGATGTCCGTTTTCTTAAAAACCCTTTTTTCAATCCGGAATTAAAGGATCTTGATGGGGAAAACGAAAAAGTCAGAGATTTTGTATTAAAAAAACGTGTAACGAAGACTTTTATGAAAAAATATCTTGATTTGCTTGACTATTTAATTCCTTTATATGAAAAGGAAGG
>CAYODW010000094.1:0-8597 GCA_964402865.1 uncultured Desulfonema sp.
GTATTTTGGCAAACGGAATTGTAAAGTGGTTCAGTAACAAAAAAGGGTATGGCTTTATTGAACAGGAAACCGGTGGAGATGTTTTTGTTCATCATTCCGCAATAAACGGGACCGGCTTTAAGACTCTCGCAGAGGGTGACAAGGTTACCTTTGAAATCGAAAAGGGAGAAAAAGGTCCTTCGGCTGTAAACGTCACAAAATTATAATTATCTAATAAAACTTTTTAAAAGGCATCCCGTCAAATTGCAGATTCAGGTTGCAATTGATAACAGGATGCCTTTTTGTTTACTAAATCGAAACAGATATAAAACATCATTGACTTGAGACTCTAAGCATCAGGCATAAATTTCTGATCTGGAAATTTTAATTGCCTCTGATGTTAATAGCAGGATTGTAAGATAGTTACATGGAAAAACAATACAAAAAAGAGGTCGACAAACGCCGAACCTTCGGGATTATCAGCCATCCGGACGCCGGAAAGACAACGCTTACTGAAAAACTTCTTCTTTTCGGAGGAGCAATCCAGCTGGCAGGGGCTGTGAAGGCACGTAAAGCTGCCCGCCATGCAACGAGTGACTGGATGGCTATTGAGAAGGAACGAGGCATATCGGTAACAACTTCTGTCATGAAGTTCAATTACCGCAATTTTGAAATCAACCTGCTCGACACACCGGGTCACCAGGATTTTTCAGAAGACACCTACAGGGTGCTTACGGCTGTCGATAGCGCGCTGATGGTTATAGACAGCGCCAAAGGAGTTGAACCTCAGACAAAGAAACTGATGGAAGTATGCAGAATGCGTAATACTCCCATCATAACTTTCATAAACAAGATGGACAGAGACGGCCTGTCTCCTCTTGATCTTATTGCAGACATAGAAGACAGGTTGCAGGTTGAATGTGCTCCCTTATCATGGCCTGTTGGAATGGGGAAAAATTTCAAGGGCGTTTATAATATCTACCGCAAAGAGCTCCATCTATTTACTCCCGGAAAAACAACTAGGATTCAGGAAGGTATTATTATAAACGACCTTTCCGACCGGAGACTTGATGAAATACTTGGAAGCGACGCAGAGAGACTCAGGGAAGATATTGATTTGCTCGAAGGCGCCGCCACACCATTTGAACTCAAGCATTATCTTAAAGCTAACCAGACACCGGTCTTCTTCGGGAGCGCCGTAAACAACTTCGGAGTAAAAGAGCTTCTTGACGCGTTCGTTGAAATGGCGCCTGCGCCGCAGCCAAGAGCTGCCATGGAACGCGCGGTTTCTCCGTACGAAGAATCCTTTTCGGGTTTTATATTCAAAATCCAGGCGAACATGGACCCCGCTCACAGGGACCGCATAGCTTTCCTGAGAATATGTTCGGGAAAATTCAATCGTGGAATGAAGGTAATCCATCACCGTACAGGGAAGGAAATGACCTTGTCGAATGCCACAATATTCATGGCCCAGGACAGGTCAAATATTGAAGAAGCATTCCCCGGAGATATAATAGGCCTGCACAATCACGGCACTATCAAAATAGGCGATACTTTCACCATGAAAGAGCCTCTGAAATTTACAGGCATACCCAATTTTGCCCCGGAGCATTTCCGAAGAGTGCGTCTGCTGAATCCGATTAAAAACAAGCAGCTCCAGAAAGGGCTGACACAGCTTTCAGAAGAAGGCGCTGTACAGTTTTTCAAGCCGCTTTCCGGGAATGTGTATATCCTCGGCGCAGTCGGAGTGCTGCAGTTTGATGTCACGATGGCCCGATTAAAAGACGAATACGGCGCCGATGCCGTCACGGAACCGGCCGATTATGCCAGAGCCCGCTGGGTTGAATGTAATGACAAGAAAAAACTTGAACAATTTGAAAAAGAAAACAGAAATAACCTTGCGATTGACGCGGAAGGCCATTTGACATATCTTGCCCGCAGTGAATGGAGTCTTGATTTTGAAATGAAACAGTGGCCGGAAATCTCATTCTTGAATACCCGCGAGCATGATTGAAGGTAATGACAGATTCGAGAGAAGATAATAAATCCGGAAATATCCGGAAAATGTTTAAAGGCATCTCAGGCCGGTATGACCTTCTGAATACTCTTATCACGTTCGGGAGGGACAAATCGTGGCGGGAATATGTTGTGAAAGAGTCCGTACTCCGACAGGATGCTCTTATTCTTGATGTTGGAACAGGAACAGGCGGGATTCTGCGGGAAGCTCTTCGTTCAAAAAAGAGCATTAAAGCATTCGGGGCCGATTTTACAATCGAGATGATTCTTGCCGGAAGAGAAGGAAAAAACGGAATCTCATGGTGCTGCGCCGATGCCCTCAACCTTCCATTTCCCGATGCCGTTTTTGACGCCGTCACATCAGGCTATCTCATAAGAAACGTAGAGGATATACGCCGCGCATTTACAGAACAGGTGAGAACGGTTAAGCCGGGAGGTCGAGTGGTATGCCTTGAAACATCTCCTCCCCCGCAAAACATCCTGCGCCCACTTATTCTTTTTTATCTTAATTTTATAATCCCCGCTCTCGGACTCATTTTTGCCGGCAACAAGAATGCCTACCGGTATCTTACATCGAGCACCAAGGTTTTTAAGACGCCGGAAGAGATTTCTATAATCATGAAAGATGCCGGACTTAAAGATATCAAATTCAAGATGTTCATGTCCGGAACCATCGCCGTGCTCTCAGGCATGCGTCCTTCTGATCCGTAAATTTGCCGATTTTCTTTACATTTTCAAAAGCGCCACCTATATAGTCTCCATCCGGAAACCATATTTGGACATATGTAAGTTTCCAATATGGAAACTAATTAAGGTAAGACGAAATACTGATACATGGACCAGTATATGACGGGATACAATGCCGGTGAAATACTGGTATTGTAACATACTCAATATAATACTATTATTTACTATAAAGCTTGGACATTGAACTTTTTCTGCTATACATAAAGATTCCTGGGCTACACAATCCCAACTCGTGCTTAAAAGTTCAGGCTTTTAACCGGCAATCTGATTTTATCAGCAATAATTTTACTTGACTTCGCCCCTCATTTAGTGTCTTTTTTAAACTGTTTTGACTGCTGAGCCACAACCATGAATCCATGCATCGCTCATCATTCATTACCTTTCCAACCTCAAAGATCATTTACAAACTGGTGCAACCTTATGAAAGATCAATCCAAGACAAAGCAGATGTTAATCCAGGAGTTAGTTTTTCTGAGACATAGGATTTCAGAACTGGAGCGATCGGAAGCAGAGTTGAAGCGGGCGAAAGAGGTGCTGAAAGATTCCGAATCGAAATTCCAATTTCTCGCGGAGAATATGGCCGATGTGGTATTTGCGGTAGATCTCAACCTGATAACTACATATGCCAGTCCTTCAATTGAAAGATTACTGGGGTTTACTCCGCAGGAAAGAATGACTCAAAAAGCAGATCAGCAGTTGACTCTCAAATCACAGAAATTGGTTTTCGAAGCATTGTCCGAGGAATTAAGCAAAGAAAAAGAGTCGGATCCGAACCGGTCCAAAACTCTGGAATTAGAATATTATCACAAAGACGGCTCCATAAAGCATCTTTTAACTTACGTTCGTGGCATCCGTGACAGCGGGGGAAATTTGACGGGTTTTTACGGTTCAAGCCACGATATCACCGAGCGAAAGCGAGCAGAGGAAGCGTTCAGACGAGAATATTCGTTTCGTAATGCCATCATAAATAACGTTTCCGAAGGTCTCTGCGTATGCCACGAAACCACGGAGTATCCATTCGTCAAGTTTACCATCTGGAATGATCGCATGACCGAAATTACAGGTTACACCATGGAGCAAATCAATCGCCTTGGATGGTATCAAACAGTATACCCCGACCCTGAGTTTCAAGCCAAGGCAATTGAGCGAATGAAGAGTATGCGGCATAGAGAGGATCTTCTTAGCGAGGAATGGGAAATCACACGTGCAGACGGGAACAAACGTGTTTTGAATATCTCAACCTCGATAGTTGAATCAAATGATGGCGTGGTGCATGTCCTGGCACTCATGCAGGATTTTACCGAGCGCAAACGCGCCCGGGATGCTTTGCGAGTGAGTGAAACACGCTATCGCCTCCTTGCTGAGAATGCAAGGGACATCATCTGGACGGTAGATATGAACATGCGACTGACCTACGTCAGTCCCTCCGTTACGAGGCTTTTGGGCTTTACGGAAGAAGAGGCGATGGCGCGAACGATGCAGGAAGCATTCTCTCAAGCGTCATTTAAAAAAGCAATGCAGATTTTCGCCGAGGAAGTGGAGATTGAAAGTTCAGGATGTGGTGATCCCAATCGCTCACGTATATTGGAACTGGAGCTGATCCGAAAGGATGGAACTACTCTCCCTGTCGAAGGGAATTTTTGTTTCTTACGCGATCCAACAGAAAAGTTGATTGGCGTGCTCTCTATTTTGCGCGATATCACAGAACGCAAAAGGATGGAGGAGGAAATTCTTGCCCTTACGATCACCGATCAGCTCACAGGCCTGCACAACAGAAGAGGTTTTCTGTCTCTTGCGGAACAGCAGTTAAAGTTATCAAACAGGAATAAGAATAGAATGCTGCTCTTTTTTGCTGATCTCGACTTGTTGAAATGGATTAACGATACAATGGGTCATGAGGAAGGAGATAAAGCACTAATTGAAGCAGCAAAAGTATTCAAAGATACCTTCAGAAGCTCTGACATAATTGCTCGTCTGGGGGGAGATGAATATGCCGCCCTGATCGTTGATATAACCGGAACAAATTCTGAGATCCTTACTGCCAGGTTGCAGTCTCTTATAGAAATGCGAAACAATCAGGAAAACCGGAAATACAGACTTTCAATAAGTGTAGGCTGCCATTGCTATGATCCGGAAAATCCCTGTACCATTGATGATCTCATAGTGCATGCGGATAAACTGATGTATGAGCAAAAGCAGAAAAAGAAAAGCCTTCTCACAAAAAATGGGCTCTATTTCAACAATATTTAATAGCCTTAAATCTACGATTAGGATCAGGATAGGTGTTTTCAGAATCTGTTTCTTCCTGTTAATGATCTGTGTCAAAAACCGGGTGATGTTAAGATGCTGTGCACCTATTTCGTCGCCCGTTTTACATAATTCAGAAGGTCGCTATAATCCCGGATCGGCTCGAATTCATCCAGTTCCTTGTTATGAAAGCCATCTTTTTTATCCTCGTCACATACAGTGCGTATGGTATTGCAGTTTATCCGGCTGAAATCCCGGCTAAAACACCCGGCAAAAATCTTATTGACAAAATAATGAAACCCTTATAGATGTGCTTGAAATATTTTTTTTGGGAAGAACTTATGTATAAACAATTAAATAATATATTCGGAGAATACGGAATTAAGGTTTGGTGTTGGCGTACCTATATCGATGGACTTGCCGACGGAACCTTCTTAAGCTGATAATTTAATATTAAATAAAAGGATCGTGGGCAAATCTATAAAGCCCGCGGTCCTTTTTTGTTTTTAAAAGGGTCGTGGAAAATTTCACGGCCCTTTTTTTGTTTTACAAAAATTATTATGTTTTTGTTTCTGGACTCCCGTTTTCACGGGAGTGACGATTTGAAACATTTTACGAGTAGTCGTATAATTAAAAGGAATAATATGCTGTTGAATCAGTTTCCGGATAAGAAAGAATTTTGCAGACTTGCCGAAAAATGCAATGTCGTGCCTCTTTGTATAGAAATACTAGCGGATACCGAAACACCCGTTTCATTGCTGCACAAGTTTTATGACGGCAAAGGGCCTGTATTTCTATTTGAAAGCGTGGAGGGAGGCGAAAGATGGGGTAGGTACAGCTTTTTAGGCACATCTGCCCGGAGTAACATTCTCGTGTTTCAAAAGCATGTCGAAGTCAGAAAAAACGGATCTGTTCAAAAGATTCTCCATGACGTAAAGCCGCTTAATGTTTTAAGAGATCTTATGAAAGATTACCGGCCTGCATCATTGCCGGGTCTTCCCCGTTTCTGGGGCGGGCTCGTCGGTTATCTCACGTACGAAATGGTTTCGTTTTTCGAGCCCGTACCATGCATAACCGACGGCGACAAGCCTCTTGCATACTTTATCATCCCTGACGAGATAATAATATTCGACAACATCCGGAACACGCTTCTTGCGATAAGCATCTCATTTACTGATGATGAAAAAGATCCCGGCAGATCTTATAAAACATCCAGAGCCCGGATTGATGCGATGCTTGAAAAGATGAAAAAGCATATCACCTTAAACAATACCGGTTCAATTAAGGGAAATTTCTCTCTTTACCCGAAACAGAAACCGGAGATATTCCTGGATCATGTCCGCAGGACAAAAGAATATATCAGGGCAGGAGATATCATCCAGGCGGTCATATCACAGCCTTTCATATGTGATGCTGCTCCTGACCTCTGGACTCTTTACCGGGCGCAGAGATACATAAATCCTTCTCCCTACCTTTTCTTCATGCACATGAATGAAACTGCGCTGGTGGGCTCATCTCCCGAAACGATGGTAAGACTCGAAAACAGGGTAGCAACCCTTCGCCCAATTGCGGGCACACGCAAAAGAGGAGACAGTGAACAGGAAGATAGGGCTCTTGCAGACGAGCTTCTCTCGGATGAAAAAGAACGGGCCGAGCATCTTATGCTTGTCGATCTTGGGAGAAACGATCTCGGCAGAGTGGCCGAAACAGGAACTGTGCAGGTGACCGATCTTATGGTTGTAGAGCGCTATTCACATGTTATGCATCTTGTTTCAAGCATAACCTGCGATCTTGAAGATGGATTTGATGCATGGGATCTGCTTGCAGCGACTTTTCCCGCAGGCACATTATCGGGCGCACCCAAGGTAAGAGCCATGGAAATCATATCGGAACTTGAAAAAGAGCCGAGAGGACCTTATGGAGGTGCCGTTGGATATATCTCTTTTCACGGCAACATGGACATGGCCATTACAATAAGAACAGCCTGTGTTGAAAGCGGGAAGCTGACGGTGAGATCAGGAGCAGGAATTGTGGCCGATTCAATTCCGGAACATGAGCTGGATGAAACTGTAAACAAGGCGATGGCCATACAAAAAGCCCTCCAGCTCATGCACAAAAACGGTAAATCTCCGGAGGGCCATTAATGATACTCATGATAGACAATTTCGATTCATTCACTTACAACCTTGTCCAGTATTTGAAACAGCTTGGTGCGACTGTTACGATTGTCCGGAATAACGTCTTATCCTTGCAGGATATCACAGCCATGGAACCTTCAGGAATAGTCATCTCGCCAGGTCCGGGCCGGCCTGAATCAGCAGGTATATCGATTCCTGTAATAGAACACTTTTCAGGAAAGATACCTGTTCTCGGCGTCTGCCTCGGCCATCAGGCAATAGCAACCGTTTTCGGAGGATCAGTCGTTTCCGCAAAAGCACTCATGCACGGTAAGGCTTCGCAGATAACATCAGACGGGAAAACTATATACAAGGGCATTCCGAACCCCTTTAACGCCATGCGCTATCACTCCCTTGCCGTATCGCGGGAAAATTTTCCTGAATCTCTTGAAATAAGCTCCGAATCGGTGGACGGTGAAATCATGGGTATACGGCACCGCAGCCATCCGACCGAGGGAGTACAGTTTCATCCGGAATCGATAATGACTTCGGTGGGGAAGCGGCTTCTGAGGAATTTTTTGAATATGATAAGGCATTAGGCGTGAGGCAAAAACCAGTGATCAGTTATCAGTGATCAGTGATCGGTAATCATTTGCCGGAAATCACGAGTCACAATCAATGAATCACAATTCACGAATTTCGATATTCAATGTACGATGTTCGATGTTCGAAAAGAGGAAATTTAACCATGTTTAGAGAAAATTTAAAAAAAATAATAGCAAGAAAAGATCTTTCGGAAACCGAAATGGCTCAGATGATAGCCGATATTTTTTCAGGGAAAATCACAGATGCCCAGGTAGGGGCCTTCATGGCAGCCCTTGCCACAAAAGGGGAAACCTTTGAAGAACTTGCGGGCGCGGCTTCAGCCATGCGCAAAAAAGCGCGGCGCATACAGACATCGGCAAAAACCGTAGTAGATACCTGCGGCACAGGCGGAGACGGAGCGAAGACTTTCAACATCTCAACAACGAGCGCCTTTGTTGTTGCCGGTTGCGGTGTTACAGTCGCAAAACACGGAAACCGATCCGTTTCGAGCCGGTGTGGAAGCGCTGACCTTCTTGAAGCTCTCGGCGTCAAGCTCGACACCGCCCCTGAAATCGTCGAAGAGGCTGTGAGGGAAATCGGCATGGGATTTCTTTTCGCGCCTCTTTACCATGGCGCCATGAAATATGCGGCAAAAGCAAGAAAGGAGATAGGCTTGAGAAGCTTATTCAACATGCTAGGCCCCCTTACAAACCCGGCATCGGCAAACTGCCAGCTTTTAGGCGTTTATGCTACTGAGCTTACCGAGATGTTCGCCCATGCTCTTAAGCTTTTAGGCGCAAAAAGAGCCTTTGTTGTTCACGGGCATGACGGTCTGGATGAAATCTCAGTCTGCGCTCCGACCAGAATTTCGGAATTAAACGACGGCATGATACGCACCTATGATAT
>CAYODW010000095.1:0-8366 GCA_964402865.1 uncultured Desulfonema sp.
ACTTTTTATCAAAAAAGGATTATTATAATGAAAGAGATAGTAATATTACTTGTTGTTGTCGGAGTATGGGTTCTTCTGCAGGCATATATATTGCCGAAATTTGGAATATCAACCTGAATGCGCAATTCTTGTCAGGTGACAAGCAATAAAACTGATGGAAAAAATCCCGGAGCGGAAAAAGATAAGTGACGAAGACACCGAATTGATCAATGCCATTAATTCGGGACGGGGGTCCTTATTCTATGATCTTGTAAAAAAATATGAACTGAAACTTTATAATTTCGGCCTGAAGATGTGCGGAGAAACGAGAGATGCCGAAGATATGGTTCAGGAAACATTTTTAAAAGTTTACAGGTATCTGTCCGATTTCAGATCCGAATCAAAATTCAAAAACTGGCTATACAGGATTGCCGCCTCCATATGTATTAAGAAAAGGCGCAAATCAAAATTTGCGCCACGTAATGAGATATCCCTCGAAGACTTCATCCCAGAAGACAAAGAGAATATTCCGGACAGCCTGCCTTCCTGGGCTTCGGAACCTCTTGAAAAGGTATTAAAAGATGAGCTGTCCAAAAACATACGCAAAGCAATTTTGTTACTTCCTGAAAAATACAGGGTTGTTCTGGTTCTAAGAGACATTGAAGGGTTCGGTACCGAAGAGACGGCTCAAATTCTGAATATAAAACCTGCGAGTGTAAAAGTAAGACTCCACAGAGCGCGGCTTTTTCTTAAAGAACGACTTAAGGATTATTTTTCCGAATGAAAAAAAACGTCCACGACCATAAAAAATGCATTTCGATATTTAAAAGACTATCCGAATATATTGACAACGAGCTTGATGAAAAAACTTATGAAGAAATGCGGATTCATATTAAAGAGTGCATCAAGTGCGAAGTCTGCCTTGAAACATTGAAAAGGACGGTTGAGTTTTGCAGGAATATTAAAACACGAGGCATTCCGGAAGGGTTGAGAGAACGGTTGAAATCGATTATTTATGATCCCTCAAACCCTTGACCCCTCAAACCCTTGACCCCTCGACTTTACCTGCGACTATCTTTGCTACTTCATCCAGCAACGGCGGTTTCAAAGTTCTCCACTTCGGCTTGATTGCGTTATCTTCATGCCACTCGAATTCAACTGCTTCAAAGCTTTCGGGTATAATATGTTCGTTTTTCTTTCCGTATGTCTTTAATGGATAATGTTCAATCCATAGCATGCGGTGCGCGTCAATATGAAAATCCCTTGATACCATTGTCGCTATATGGCCTGCGCAGCTTCTTACCGACATTTTACTTTCCGGAACATCTGAAACTATGACAATTATCGGCCGCAGATGGGCTATCCCTTTCGGGTCTTTCATGGAAAGATCATATATCCTAAGCCTGCACATGCCGCTTCCAAGGCCAAGTTTTCCACCCCACCCTTTCCATGAATATATTATATCTCTTATAAGCATTTTGCTTCCTTTCATTTAAATGGAATATAAGGCGTATAAATCCAAAAATCAAATATCCTTATACATACATTGATTTTAATAATATTTATGTGTAATGAAATCAAAGTTGCTTTTACAAATACTTCTGGAACTCAAAAAAAAGGAGGTTTTTGTCATGAAGCACAATTCATCATCACATTACTTACAAAAACCGGAGTATTGCGGGCGAATCCTCACCGGGAAATACAGTAAGGCGCTGAAGAAACATGTGTCGGAATGCATAGCGGCATTCAGGGCTTTCGAAAAAATCGGGCATTTGTCGATCCCTTACATATCTGCCTGGCATGAGGATGAAAACATTATCTGGTACGAATTTGCCGCCGGGGATTTTACCGATTTGATGGGATGCGATACCACTCACCTCGCAGAGGTGTTTCGGAACAGCATTATTGACCGGCGCATTTATAAATATTCGGTAGTCGAACCGGGTATTTTCAAAGAGGTTTTGAGCCGACAGGGACTGGATGAAGCCAGAAAGCGGCTTCGCGAAAACAGCAGGGAGCACGGTAATGTTGAAGCCGTTTACAAAGTTTCCCTTAGTGAAAATATTCACTGCTGGCTGAAAGACCGGGCTAACGTGGAAACATACGCAAAGGATAATATCTGTCTTTCGATCGGATGCCTTACAGTCGTTTCCAAAGAGATGGAATCTGAAGAGAAATGTGAGAATCTGATTGCTGAACTGAAAAATGCCCTGGCTAAAGTCAAAACCTTAAGCGGATTGCTCCCTGTTTGTTCGCATTGCAAGAAAATTCGGGATGACAAAGGCTATTGGAATCAAATTGAGGCTTATATTCTGGATCATTCGGATGCGGAAGTAAGAAATAGCATCTGCGAAGAATGTGCCAAGGAACACTTTCGTACACCCCATCCTGATTTAGGCAAGCGCTGGACCGGAAAAGATAGAGATTATTCGGAATAAGCATATCGAAGGCTCTCCAAATAGCGAAGAGCCTTCATAAAAGAATAAGCGGAGCCCAACACATACCGGTTGAACGAACGCATTAAAATTTATAACCATCATTTTTCTGTACCTCGAAAAGCCTCCCTTTTGTCATTCCCACGCAAGCGGGAATCCAGAAGAGGTTTAAAGGGATCAACCCATGAACTATATTGCAGCAATCGACCAGGGAACCACCAGCACCCGATGCATCATTTTTAATCAGGCGGGAAAGCCGGTCTCAGCAGCACAGAAAGAACATACCCAGATTTATCCTCAGCCGGGCTGGGTTGAACATGATCCTGTGGAAATTTGGGCCCGGACTCAGGGTGTTTTCGCCGACGCGATGGCATATGCCGGATGTTACCCGGGCAACATAGCAGCCATAGGGATTACCAACCAGCGAGAAACCACGGTTGTCTGGGAGAAGAAGACAGGCCGCCCGATACATAACGCCATAGTCTGGCAGGACACGCGAACTGCCGGAATCTGCGCCGGACTTGCCGGGCAGGACGGACAAAATCGTTATCGTGCAAAAACAGGTCTGCCTCTCGCAACCTATTTCTCCGGCCCGAAAATAAAATGGCTTCTCGACAATCTGCCGGGCGCGCGAAAGCGGGCGGAGAAAGGCGAATTGCTCTTCGGCAACATCGACACATGGCTTATCTGGAACCTGACAGGCTCGCATGTTACCGACGTTACCAATGCAAGCCGTACAATGCTTATGAACCTTGCCATGCTTGACTGGGATAAAGAGATATTGCGTGATATGGGGGTGCCACACCGGATGCTCCCAAAGATTGTATCCTCGAGCGAGATCTATGGCACAACACGGGAAGGCATTCCTGTAGCGGGTGATCTCGGAGATCAGCAGGCGGCGCTTTTCGGTCAGACTTGTTTTTCGGCGGGTGAAGCTAAGAACACATATGGCACAGGATGCTTCCTCCTTATGAACACGGGCGGTATTCCGGTGGAATCAAAAAACGGCCTGCTCACCACGATGGGATATAAGATCGGAGATCAGAAACCGGTATTCGCGCTTGAAGGCTCCATTGCAATTACCGGGGCGCTGGTGCAATGGCTGCGCGACAACCTCGGCCTGATCGAGAAGTCTTCCGATGTTGAAACCCTTGCAAAAACTGTAGATGACAACGGGGGCATCTACTTTGTGCCGGCATTCAGCGGTTTGTACGCTCCTTACTGGAAAGACAGCGCCCGCGGCGCGATCGTCGGCATGACGCGTTATGTTAACAAAGGCCATATAGCCCGTGCCGTACTTGAAGCGACCGCTTATCAGACACGTGAAGTTCTCGATGCAATGAACAAAGACAGTGGGGTTACTCTTTCTTCATTGAAGGCCGACGGCGGTATGATTCAGAATGAATTGTTGATGCAGTTTCAGGCCGATATTCTGAATGTTCCTGTCGTTCGACCAAAAATCTCCGAAACGACCGCGCTCGGCGCAGCATATGCAGCAGGGCTGGCGGTCGATTACTGGCCGGATATCAAAAGCCTGCGCCGGAACTGGAGCGCAGACAGAACATGGCAACCGGAGATGGAAGACGTCCGCCGGAATGTACTCTATCGCGGATGGAAGAAAGCCGTTACAAAAACTTTTGACTGGGTAGAGTAGGCAGGCGAAAAACAATCGGGGCGGTTCATTATAATTCGGGAGCTTTCGACGGAATAAGACACGCAAAAACGAGTGATCCGCTGCCCGCATTTCTTATCTGGTGCTCTTCGTTGCCGGGTATAAACACAACGCTTCCGGCCGAAACCGGAATCCAGTTCCCATTGTTATAAACTTCGCCGTTTCCTGAATGAATGAAAATTTCGTGTTCCCAGTCATGCGAATGCTTTGGTGAACATCCATCGGCAGAAACTTCAAAAACCCGCATGCAAAAATTATCCGCCCCGTCATTTTTGCCGATAACAACCCGTGCAGCTATTCCTTTGGCCACGCCGCTGTCAAAAATAACAGGTTTTACGTCGGTATATTTTATGATTTTCATAAGTTTCCTCTTTAAATTTTAAAGATTTCAGCACCAAACAGTAATAGCTCCGATCAGTCCTTAAATACAAGTTTTCCGCCAAGATGGCCCGCTATTCCTGCCGCGGCAAGCATTATAAGATGGAGAAGGAAAAACAGAGATCTGTCAGGACCGGTTGAAATATCCGGATTAATTGTATGCCAGGCAAATAAGATCAGTGCTGATATAAGAACCACAATACCACAGGATATTTTGGTTATAAATAAAAAACTCCTTGAGCTCTGATATCTTGTGCTCCATTCAACATAGCCTGTGAAAAGCACCATAGGCATGGCCAAGAGAACAACACCCAGATTATAATATGCAGCTTTGGCAAAACTTACTGATTCAAAAAGAATGGCAATCGCAAGAAAAAGAACGGTTACCGGAATGACCCCGTTTGGTATATGCACTGTTATGGGATGAGCATGCAGCTTATGAATAAATCCGGCAATAAATGAGATTTCAGGCGGTTTTGCCTGAATCTCTTTTCCAGCCGGTACAGGGGGTATTTCCGTAGCAGTTTCTGAATCGGTTACTTCAACAAACATTGACTTGTCGGCGCCGCATACCGGGCATTTCTCCGGTGGCTCTGGGTTTGTGTGAATGTATCCGCAGACAGTGCATTTCCATTGTTTCATAAAATACCTATTCTCCCTAATAACCTTTATCCTTTTATAGATCTCGGGGTCAGCATCTGATGATGCGGGCAGATTGATATTGGATTCTGGTAAGAGGCGCCGGTGAAAGCAACGAGATATTTTCTTAAATCCGATAAATTGACCACTTCATCAACAAGACCGTGTTTTGCGCAATAAGCGGGCCTTGAATAGTCATAATATTCCTGGGCCAGCTTGTTCATGCTGTCTATTATCGGCTCAAGAGGCTTCCCGGCAGCTTTGTCCTTTACAAGCCTGCGCGAATAGGTAGCTGCCGCGGCTGTTTCACCGTGCATAACGTAAATCTCCGTTGTGGCTAAACCCACTGTAAAGGCATTGTGTCTGTTTGCGGTTGGGCCCCCCATGATGTAATGGGCTGCCGCAGAGCCTTTTCTCAGGATTACCAAAAGCTGCGGAACTTCAGTCTGCTGTATGGAATATATTAGAGACTGGCCGAGTCCGAGAAGCTCGGCTTTTTCCGCAATATCACCGACATCAATTCCGGAGGTATCCTGGAACCATATGATGGGAATCCTGTCACGCCCGCATAATGTGACGAATTCATTCATCTTGATAAGTCCCTGCCTGTAAAGTTTCCCGCCTATCCCCGGGTAAGTCGCATATTCGGGATAGTTTTCCTTGAGCAGTCCCTGGTTATTTCCGATACAACCGACGACAAAACCATCCAGCTTGCACAAACCCGTATAAACTTCGGGTCCGTAATCCGGGCGGTACTCCATGTGTTCGCTGCCGTCAACCAGACGTGACAAGATATCTTTCAAATCATAAGTCCTCTTTTGATTGAAAGGAAGAAGATAATAGAGATCATCGGCAGGAAATTTGGGAGATTTGGGCTCGGCAACCCTGAAAAACTTTGGGTTATACGCAGGCATATCTTTCATGTAATCTTTAAGGCCATCAAGAACTCCGGTCTCTTCTTCATAAACATATCTGAAAAAGCCGGTTGAATCGTAATGAACCTCAACGGACCCCGGCGGCTTGGCCTTGAACTGCTTTGCAGAGGAAATAAGCAATTCAGCGCCTTCAAGATCAAAGTGTCCTTTGGGAGACATTCCGCTTAAAATGCCGCCGCCGCCTACCGCTATGTTGCAGTTTTTATGGGCAAATATAATTGTTGGGCTTATGGACTGGTATCCTCCACCTGCGGGGTTGGTGCCGTAAATACCTGCTAAAATAGGAATCCCCATGATTTCAAGTTCTGCGTGCCTGAAAAAAGTTGTTCCACCTCCCCGACGGCCGGCATAGAACTTTTCCTGTTCAGGCAATTTGACTCCGCTGCAGTTTACGAGCCAGACAAGGGGAAGATGAAGCCTTTTAGCCAGATCAGTGACTCGCAGGATGTTTTCAGACTGTCCGGGAAGCCAGGCTCCGGCCAGTACCTTGTTGTCAAATCCGATGATAACCGCCCATTTGCCCGATATTTTTCCAAGACCATCAATAACATTGGTGGTTCCTTCGGGATTATTCGTGGGGTTAAATATGGTATGCAAAGGGCACCATGTTCCCGGGTCAACGAGGTATGCGAGCCTTTGCCAGACTGTCATCTCGCCTCTATCATTTATTTTTTCGGTTGACATACCGGCATTTTTCACCTTTTCAACCTCGGCTTTCACCTGGTTTTCAACCTCTTTTATCTGTATAATGTTCTCCTTGTTACTTTTTTTCTGGCCATCTGAAAGCCCCCTGCCGAAATCAGGCATTTTTTCAAAATAAGGTTTCATTGATTTAAACTCCTGTTAAAAAACATTCGTGTTTATGCTGCAATTTCAACAATTGCACGGTTCGATAATTCATTCCGATTACAACAATTTGGATATTCCAACAACAATTATGTTTGACGGCTTCTTTGGTTGCGCTCATGCAATCGGCCACAATCCTTTTTCTTCGAGAACCGTCTTTAATACTTTTAAAGCTGAATTTGTCGCAGGAACACCTCCGTATATGCAGGTCTGAAATATTACTTCTGCTACTTCTTCCGGTTTGCAGCCTACATTCAGCGCAGCCTGTATATGCAGCTTCAATTCATCGAGTCGTGATAAAACAGTAAGAGCCGCAACTGTAATAAGCTGCCTTGTAGCATGAGGAATTTTTTCCCTGGCATACATCTGTCCGGTTATAAAAAGAGAAAGATCATTCGCAAGGTTCCTGTCAAAGGACTTCCAGAGTTCGTAAGGCCTTTCGCCTGTTACATCCTTAAAATAAAGAGCGGCTGTCTTTTTTGTTTTTTCAAATATGTCGTCTTTCAAATTATGCTCCTCACCTGTTCGCCTTTCTTATTCCAAGCTGATCCTGGGCTATAATCCATTTGCATATATTTGACGACCCTTCCACCATGGTATATGTCGGGGTATCCCTGTAATAGCGGGCAACGGGATATTCTGTTGAGTAACCGTATGCGCCAAGGATACGCATTGCATAGTTGGCACATTTTGTCACAGTTTCACCCGCAAAATATTTGGCATGAGCAACATCAAGGCCATTGTTAAGATTTCCCTCGTCTTTTACCCAGGCTGCTTTATAAACGAGAAGGCGTGCGGCCTCTATTTCAGCCGACATCTGGGCAATCATATCCTGGTTCATCTGGAATTCCCGGATAAGTTTTCCGAACTGTTTGCGGGTATTGCAGTATTTGACTGCGGCATCAAGACAGGCCTGTGCAAGCCCTACGGCGCCGGCAGCAGCAGAAAGTCTGGTCTGGTTCAGGGAGCTGAAAACTATTTTGGCGCCATCGCCTGGCTTGCCGAGAATGTTATCCTTGGGGACCTTTGTTTCTGTCAGGAATATTTCGCCGGTTGGAGATGAATGTGAGCCCATCTTGTCGAGACCTGAAGTTTTGACACCATTGAAATTTTTCAGTTCAACAACAAAAGCCGAAAGCCCCTTCGATCCGGCTGCGCGATCGGTATATGCATAATAAATAACAAGATCGGCATAATTGGCATTCGAGATCCATGTTTTAGAACCATTCAACAACCAGTGATCTCCCTTGTCTTCAGCCGTTGAAACCATAGACATAACATCCGATCCTGCATCAGGTTCCGTAATTGCAAATCCCCCCACATAATCGGCAGAGACAAGCTTAGGGATATATCTCTTTTTTGTTTCTTCACTACCATATTTTAAGATGGTATATGCACAACCGAGGGTTTGCATATTGATCTGGACTCTTAACGAGCTTGAAGCTCTTGCTATTTCTTCAGTGACTATCATTGCTGCAAGCC
>CAYODW010000096.1:0-8230 GCA_964402865.1 uncultured Desulfonema sp.
TGCCTGTACTTGATACGATGCGGCTGGCTGGCCGCAGCACCGAGACGCGCCTTTCTGTCCGCTTCATATTCGGAATAGTTCCCTTCGAACCAGACCACCTTACTGTCCCCTTCGAAAGCAAGGATATGAGTTGCAATCCTGTCAAGAAACCACCTGTCGTGGCTTATGACAACAGCGCAGCCTCCGAAGTTTTCAAGGGCTTCTTCGAGGGCCCTCATTGTATTTACATCAAGATCATTGGTCGGTTCGTCAAGAAGAAGCACGTTAGCACCTTCTTTCAGCATGCGCGCAAGATGTACCCTGTTTCTCTCTCCGCCTGAGAGAAATCCGACTTTCTTCTGCTGATCGGCGCCGGAAAAATTAAACCTGGCAACATAGGCCCGGGAATTTACCTCCCTGTTTCCGAGAGTAATCATATCGCGCCCTTCCGAAATAACCTCCCATATGCTTTTATCGGGATTCAGAATGTCACGGCTCTGGTCAACATATGCCGGTTTTACAGTCTCTCCCGTCCTGATTGTTCCCGAATCGGGCTTCTCTTGTCCGACAATCATCCTGAAAAGAGTTGTCTTTCCCGCCCCGTTTGGTCCGATAATGCCGATTATGCCGCCTGGTGGGAGAGAAAATGTCATGTTTTCTAAAAGAAGCTGATTATTATAACCTTTGCAGACATCCTGAGCCTCTATTACCAGGTTTCCAAGGCGCGGACCGGGAGGAATATATATTTCGAGATCCTTTGCCCTCTTTTCACTTTCATGACCAAGAAGCGCCTCATAAGAACTGATGCGCGCCTTCGATTTTGCATGGCGTCCTTTAGGGGACATTCTTATCCATTCGAGTTCTCTCTGAAGGGTTTTCCGGCGCTCGCTCACGGTTTTTTCTTCCTGCTGAAGCCTTGCCTGCTTCTGCTCCAGCCAGGATGAATAGTTTCCCTTCCATGGAATCCCCTGACCGCGGTCAAGCTCAAGAATCCACCCGGCAACATTATCCAGGAAATACCTGTCATGCGTTACGGCAATTATTGTTCCCGCATATTGCTGCAGATGGTGTTCAAGCCATGCCACCGACTCAGCATCAAGATGGTTTGTAGGTTCGTCAAGAAGCAGAATGTCCGGTTTCTGAAGAAGCAGCCTGCAAAGAGCCACGCGCCTCTTTTCACCTCCCGACAGGATCTTCACAGGAGTGCTTCCCGGAGGGCATCGAAGAGCATCCATTGCCATTTCAAGACGTGAATCAAGATCCCAGGCATCTAGGGCATCGAGTTTTTCCTGAACTTCCCCCTGCCTCTTGATAAGCTTCTCCATCTCATCATCAGACATGGGCTCCGCAAATTTTTCGTTTATTCGGTTGTATTCATTCACAAGGTTGACCGTCTCCTGCACACCTTCTTCCGCAATTTCACGAACAGTCTTGTTTTCATCAAGTTTAGGTTCCTGCTCCAGAAAGCCTATGGTGTGACCGGGAGTCAGGATCGTCTGCCCGACAAATTCCTTGTCAACCCCTGCCAGTATCCTTAAAAGGGAACTTTTCCCTGAACCGTTTAAACCAAGGACTCCGATCTTTGCACCATAGAAATAGGAGAGATAGATGTCTTTTAAAACAGGCTTCTTGTCATAAAACTTGTTCACACCTATCATTGAATATATAATTTTATTGGGTTCTGAGCTCATTTTGTATTTCTTTTCTCCTTAATGAAATAATTTTGGTTCTTCTCCCGCTCTCAATCTCCCTCCGGTTAAGGCAATAGGAAATGCACTTGCTTTTGCAATCACGAAGAAACAATGGCTGAACCTTTTTTCAGCCTTACCTGTTCTTTTGAATCCTCCACAGCATATTTCTTTTTCAAATCCACAGCAACGTTCATATTGCGGTCTTGCCCACATTGAACAATCGAGTTGGCATAATACGATAAAACATCGACCATAGTGGTGTTTGCCCTGATTAATCCATCTGACTCGGTAAACATTTTTCTGATTCTAAGCATGTTTATTGCAATATCAATAACGCTTTCACGGTTTTTATCAGGGACATTGACCGTAATGCCTTTTGATTTCAATTCCTCCATCAAATTATATATCCGGGCTTTCAAATCAAACTCGGATATCCATCTGTGCCGGTTCTCCAGAAGAACCGTCGATACAAGAGGCACAGGCAGCACAGGTATAATGGTTTTAATGGAATCAAGCAATTTATATGAAAGTTTTTCAACTTCCGGAAAACGATCTTCACGGCTCATTGATCTGAAATTAATACCGTTTTCCCTGCAATATTTTCGGGCTGATATATGCGGGCCGAAATTGACGCATGCAAATCCGAAACGATGCCACTTGTTTTGAATCATCAGCAAAAGGTTGTGCAAAATAAAGCCGGATGTTGTTTTAATAACAAACCAGCTGCTTCTCTTTTCGGCTTTAGGGTCGAGTTCCCGGAGAAGGCTGCGATCTTCAATTGTCCTGTCATAATTTATTCCTACGGGTATGAAAACAACATCCCGGTCATTATCAGGTTGAAAGCCCCGCAGCATATAATCAAGAAGGCCGAGTTTAGGCGGCCTCAGGCAGCCGTCACGGGTCAAACCACCTTCAATAAAAACAGCCTGGCAGACACCCTCTTTAGTTGCCATGTGAATGTATCTTTCCAGAACAAGCCTATATAGCCTGTTACCCGAATTTCTGCGCACAAAAAAAGCTCCCATGTATTTAATAAGCATATGCAGCGGCCAGATTCTGGCCCATTCTCCAACCGCATAAGATAAAGTTGTACGCTCCGCGGCTAAAAATGCCACAAGAATATAATCCATATTGCTGCGATGGTTCATGACAAAGACAACAGTGGAATTGGGATCAACCTGCGACAGGTTTTCATTATCTACCAGACCGACCCTGACCCGATAGAGTAGGCGCGCAATCTTCTTTGCAATCCAGTAACCGATCCTGAAATAGAGATAAGCATTAAAAGAAGGGACTATCTCCTTTGCATAGGTAACAACCTTTGCCTGTGCAAATTCGCGGGGAATATTCCGCTCCTGAGCATGTAACTGTATTGCTTCGATAATCTTTGGATCATAGACCAGCCGGTCAATCAAAACCTGCCGTTTGGTCAGTTGAAAAGGCCTGATCTCTATATCGAGCCGGGTTCCGATTTCATCTATGACCCGGTTTATTTTACGCCGTATAAGCCAGCGTGTGCTGGGAATCAGTATTCTATCAAGGAGAGCGATACCGGCTATAAAGATCAGCAATAAAAACAACCATAATGGTACGGCTATATGTCCGTTCATTTTTTACCTCACATATTTTTTTGCTGCCTTTATATTTAGGCTCCAGTCGGATTTTTTTAGGTAAAAGTTTTCCACAAAAAGATCAAAGTTTACGAAGCCGTTTCAGGAACTGACTCCTTTTACATAGTAATACGCGGTGAAATCCTGCCATGAGACAAACCCCATATCAACACTCACATACCATGCAGAAGAAAACGATCTCCTGTCGCAGCTCCAAAGCCATTTCTGATTCTGGTCAAATACCGGTTCAATGCAATATTCTTTTCCACGAGTTGTCCGGGTAAGAAGCGACATGAGTTCGTCAATAGTGGGAAGCCTCCAGTTTTTGCGTCCGCCATAAGCATTTACATTAAGATTTTCAATATATGAATGCACCTTATCCCATGTCATGGGATATTCAGAACCGGATTGCTGCCATAACAGGCCTGTAGTTTTATCCGAGACCGTTTCCAGCGCTTTTTGCTCAAAGTTATTAATTGTATAAGATGAAGGTCTCCACAAATTATCCGTCCCAAATATTTCAGAAGCCCTGCGCACACCTGTTTTGATACAATAATTCCTCAATTTAAGATCTTTGGCCCCGGTTGTTTTATGCTCCTGAAGAACTTCTTCGGGCAGACTGCAGATCATATCTTTTTTTCTTTTCCACTCCCCGTAAAGCTCTTCCAGATTTTTCAGCATCTCTTTCGCGCTGTTAAACCTGTCTTTCGGTTTGCGGGCAACAGCTTTTTTTATAAACTGATTCCAAGACTCATCTATGTCAGGATTTAATTTGCCCGGCGCAACGGCCTTTTCCTCAGGAAGTATTCCTGTGAGCATTCGGTATAATGTTACCCCAACAGCATAAATATCAGCTGCAAAATCGGCTTCATCCGGATTTTTTTCCTGTTCCGGTGCCGCATACCACGGAGATCCGACTTTCAGCCCCGGATGACCGTCAAAAGATTCTCCTCTTATCTTCGACAGCCCGAAATCGCTGATCTTGATATTGTCCTGCTCAGTAACAAGCATATTAAATGGTTTGATGTCCCGGTGAACGATGCCGGAATGATGAAGGCAGGAAAGTCCATCCAGTATCTGCCGTGTATAATGAACCGCCTTGTCGACCTTGATTATCCTGGACGCTATTTCAGCCCGGTAGGTTTCGCCTATCATGATGCCGAGATTGTTGCAGAAATAATCCATTATATAAAACGGTTTACCGTTTTCTTCGCCAAAATCAAGTATTTCAACTATGTTGGGATGCCTAAGAGCAGCCATTGTAACTGCTTCTGCAACAAAAAGCTTTCTGATTTTATCATAACCTATAAGATCGACAAGAAACGGATTAGGCTCAAGAAGTTTCAGGGCTACAATCTTTTCAATGACTGGCAGTTTGACCTTGAAAACTTTCCCCATACCGCCTTTTCCTAAAAGACCGCATATCCTGTATTTATCAATACGATTCATTTAATTCCTTGTGGTAAAAAAACTGCCTTACATAAGTCTTGTCGCATTTATTGAGGGTAAACCTGCCATGAAGATTTTATTGGCAACCAACTCAATATCGTAAGAGATATGTTTTAATTCTATGGTGTCATTTGCCGTATCCCATATTACATATTTTGCCCGGTTATTTCCATCTCTTGGCTGCCCTACGCTTCCGGCGTTTATTATGTAACGCTTGTCTTTTCCAAGACTTGTTGTTCCTTTCTTAAGCAGGGTTCGTACGACAAAATCGCCGTCAAATTCAACTATCTCAGGGTTATGGGTATGGCCTGTAAAACAGAGCCTTTCCTCATATTGAACGAAGAGGTTCTTCATTTTTACGTTCGAAACTTCAAACATGTATGTTGTAGGAGAGTCAGGCGGAAAGCCGTGAACGAAACGGGAGTCATAGGAAACTAAAAAACGGTCAAGGCCTGACACGAAAGATAAAGATTCTTCAGATAGCATTTCAATAGTCATCTGTAATGATTTGCATGCAATGGGATTCAGGTGATCCATGTAATCACATTCGGCTACACCCAGTTCATGGTTTCCCATCACAGTCGGTATATTCCGCTCAATAATCAAGTGGATAGCCTCATTCGGTTCAGGACCGTAACCTATGACATCCCCGAGGCAGACCATCGCATCAACAAAGGAATTATCGGCATCCTCCAGAACCCTGGTAAATGCCTCCATGTTGCTGTGTATGTCTGAAATAACGGCAATTCTCATATTAGTATATTCATAGGCGCTCGAGCTACTTATAGCGCTACGGAGTGAGACCGGCGCCATTTTTCAAGGTACATTCTTATCTCTGCATCCCATTTCTCTTCATCCCATGGCATTACGGGAGAGCAAAGTTTTTTTATCCGTCCCATATGCTCTTTTCCACCACCCTGAGTAATCAGGCCTATGCGAACTCTTCTTAAGAGCAGGTCTTCGAGATGTCTTACCGCTTCATTTTTTGCCCCGTAACGCAATTCAGCCCAGAGAGTATCGGTGCCGGGAATATTTGACAAGTCTTCCGATGAGGAATCATTGATAATCTCTTTTGCGCCTTCACCATAGCGCCCGATAAGACGCCGCAACAGAAGAGAAGAAATCCTTCCATCGGCAAAATTTTCCGGAGTTGATTTGAAAGTATCTTCGTCTTTAACCGGTTGCGCCGGTGGCAAAAAGGGCATGGCGGCTTTCATGGCATCCGCTGCGAGTTTTCTGAATGTCGTCAGTTTTCCCCCGGTGATTGTCACAAGCCCCTTGTTTATCCATACAACATGCTCCCGTGACTCCTTCGAGGGCGCAAGATGTTTTCTGCTTAACACCGGCCTCACTCCGGCATATGATGATAAAGCATCTTTTAAAGAAATTTCAAGAGAAGTGAAAAAAGTGTTAAGGCCGTCCATCAAGTATGAAATCTCTTCTTTGCTTATAACCGGCTCAACAGACAGGTCGTTTGAATGGTCAACATCAGTTGTTCCATATATCACCACTCCTTCCCAAGGAATAATAAATATTGGCCTTCTGTCTTTAGGGTGAAAAAAAGAAACAGCCTCGGGAAAAGGAAACGCCCATCCCGGAAATACAAGATGACTCCCCCTTAATGGTCGCAGATGCAAGCTCGGATCGGGAGATGGATGGAGTTTTTCGGCCCATGAGCCTGTTGCATTTATCACGGCGCAGGTTAAAATCTGTTTTGTTTCACAGGTTTCGTTATCCCTTAAAACAACTCCGGCTACATCTCCCCGGACATTCCGGCTTATCTCAATCACACCGGTATAATTTAAGGCGCAGCCGCCGCACAAAAGAGCTTCCTTGATTACTCTGAGCACAAGTCTTGCGTCATCAACCTGGGCATCCCGGAAATGAAATCCGCCTGAAAGATTTTCCTGTTTTACACCGGGAACGCGCATTGAAAATTCATTCTGCCCGTAGAACCTGTGATCCCTCTGACGGGACATATTATCATATATCCTCAGGCCAACTTCTAAAGAAAGCCTCCCCGGCCTGCGGTTACTGTAAACCGGAGTCATGAAACCAAGAGGCTCGACCAGACCCGGCGCCTCCTTTATGAGCCGCTCACGCTCTCTGACCGAGATATAAGTCAGATAGAGACGACCTTCCTTGAGATAACGCAATCCGCCGTGAACAAGCTTGGATGAGCGGCTCGATGTTCCGGAGGCAAAGTCGTTTTGTTCCACAAGAATAGTTTTCAGCCCCATACGTGAGGCTTCAAGCAGAATACCGGCTCCGGTAATCCCCCCTCCCACAACAACAAGATCCCACTTTTCCTGCAAATCGGATACATTCATAAAACTGGTCTCTGGTTTCTGGTTCATGGTCTCTGGTTACTATTCACTGATTACTGATCACTGTTCACCGACCACTGATCACCGGCCTCTCGCCTCATGCCTTCCGCCTCTCGACTTATAACAATTTCCCCGGATTCATGCGCCCGTCCGGATCAACATGTTCAAACGTATTCCTTAAAATACCCATCCCGACAGGCCCTTTTTCAGCGACCATGTATTCCATATGATCAATACCAACTCCGTGATGATGACTAATCGTTCCTCCTGCTTCAACCACTGCAAGGCTTGCCGCTTTTTTAAGAATCTGCCACTTTCTTAAGGTATCTTCCGCCGTTTTGGATATCCGGAAAACATATGTTGTGTAGATGCTGGAGCCGGTTGGATAAAGATGAGAAAGATGTGTAAAAACATGAACTTTTTCATTATGCTCCGTAAGGGCTCCCCTCATTCTTTCTTCAATGGATTTCACGGCAGTAAGAACCTTTCCCCATGTCAGGGCGGTCTCAAACGTATCAACCCCGTAACCTGCTTCCCAGAGACTGTTCCGCAGATATGGCATCCGGAACCTGTTTTTCTTCCAAGCTTCACCCATTACTTTGCCCACGGGGATGGCATTGAAAAGCTTCAGAATCGCTTTGACCTCTTTTCTGACTGCCGCAACCAGGCGGTCGCTTCCTATAAAACCGATTAGGCACATGCACGCCTCTTTCTCTCTTGCGCCGCGGAGATTAAGATAACTAACAAGTAAGTCGGTCTTTTTTTCATGACCGGCCAATGCAAGACTTGTAAATGTCTCAACCGGACTGCTTAACCTTATCATTGAAAGCGGCAACCGGCTTACCGCAAGCTCCCTTACGGCTTCCACACCCGATTCCCATGACGGGAAAAAATACCCATAAACATCATCCCGCTCAGGCAGGGGAGAAATCCTCACAATAGCCTTTGACAGGACACCCAGCCTTCCTTCAGCGCCAAGAACAAGATGACGCAGATCAGGCCCGGCTGCCGATGCCGGAAAGGGAGGCAGGTTCATGACTCCTTGTGGAGTATGAAGTTCGCCGCCTGCAAAAAGATTCTCTATTTTCCCGTAATGAAGAGACTGCTGGCCACTCGAACGCGTCATGATCCAGCCGCCCAGAGAAGAATATTCGAAAGACTGCGGAAAGTGACC
>CAYODW010000097.1:0-8075 GCA_964402865.1 uncultured Desulfonema sp.
GTCCCGGATATATGCCTATACCCGTTTCAGGGAAAGCCATTGAACCGGCAGGCGTAGCTATTATCGCCTGGCATGCAAGTGCAAGTTCGCTCCCGCCGCCAAGTGAAAGTCCGTCCAGCAGGGCTATAGTAAGTTTTTTGGAGTTTTCAATCCTCAAGAAAAGCTCATGACCTTTCCCTGTGAAACTGACTATATCGGGAATCTTTCCGGCCTTGATTTTTTCAACAAAGTAGCGGATGTCTGCGCCTGCAACGAAGGCTTTACCGGCGCCCGTGAAAACGATTGCCTTTATATCAGGGTTTTTTTCGGCCTTTGAGAAGCGGTCGTCAAGCTGGACAAAAACAGCTTCATTAAGAGAGTTCATCGCTTCAGGCCTGTTTATGGTTATATATGCGATTGAGCCTTTTTCTTCCAGATCGACATAACTGAAAACGAAGGGCTTTCCGGACTCTTTCTGTTTTTCGAGAATGCCCGGCATTTTGTAATCGGGGTATTTCCCGGTTATGGCCAGAACAAGGGCATACGTCCTTTCTATGCCTATCTTGTTCATTATTTCAAAAGGTCCAACTGTCCAGCGAAGGCCTATCTTGGCGCCCCTGTCCGTATCTTCCATGGAGGCCACTCCTTCGTCAACAAGGGCAGCGGAAACGCCGAGACATACGCCGTAGAACCTGTCGATTACTGTTTGAATTTTCGATTCGTCAACTTCACCTGAAAGGTTCCAGTTTTCCTTCTTCTCCATCTGGGCTTTCATTATAGAAGAAGTGGCATAGAAAGGTCCTAGTTCGTTTCCGAGAGTGTTGGAAGCGTGCACTGCGATCGGTATGCCGGTGACGTTCATGAGTTCAAACGGCCCCATTCCTATTTTGAAAGCTTTTTTTCCGGCTTCTTCTATTGTGGGAATGTTTGCAATATTCTCCTCAAGCATGCGGGCAGCTTCATTTAAGAACGGAACAAAGAAACGGTTTACCGCAAAGCCGGGGGCGTCCTTTACGACTATAGCTGTTTTGCCGTGGAGCTTTGCGGCAAGAAGTGATTTTTCTATTGTCTCCCTGCTTGTTTTGTCATGGGGTATTATTTCCAGCAGGCGGTTCTTGGCAGGATGGTAAAAGTAATGAAGGCCCACAAAACGATCTGGGCGAGATGTTTTTTCTGCAAAGTCTTTCACAAAGAAACTGGAAGTATTTGTAGCAAGGATTGTTCCAGGGGAACAGATTTTATCGAGTTTTTCGAAAAGTTCCGATTTGACATCCTTATTTTCAAAAACGGCCTCTATAACAATATCGGCATCTGCCATGGCATTAAGGTCTGTGGTACCTGTAATCCTGGATTTTATTTCCTGAACCTTTGCCGGAGAGAAGATCTTGCGTTCTATGCCTTCTTCGAGAATTTTACTGATGTTTGCAAGTCCGCGGCTTACGAATTCTTCCTTTACATCCAGCATTACAACATTTATGCCTTCCTGGGCAATTTTCTGAGCTATTCCGCTGCCCATATTGCCGGCTCCAACTACTCCGATTTTGCTGATTGTTTTCTTCGAGTGGGACATTTTGCCTCCTGATACATATTTCAAATTTCAGATTTCAAAGTACATCTCACCTGTCCGGCCTTCTGCTACCTGTTCTTCCATACCGGTTTGCGCTTTTCGTAAAAAGAATTGATCCCTTCAAGTGTATCTTCCGTTTTCATAAGGGTATTCAGGAAAAGATCGCTGACGTCGTTTAATGCCCTTGATAAATCTTTTCCTATGTTCTGCCTGACGGCTTTCTTGTTGAGTCTTATGATAAGAGGGCTGCACGCCTTAATCTCTTTAAGGAAAGCAGCTACTTCCAACCCGAATTTATCGTCATCCGCCACATGTGAAACAAAACCCATCTGGTGTGAATCATCCGCCGAATATATTTTTCCTGTGGTGCAGACTTCAATTGCCTTTGCGGGCCCGATCAGCTGAGGAAGTCGGACAGCTGCGTAAGGAGGGAAGAAACCGAGCTTTATTTCCGGCTGTCCGAAAGAAGCCTTCCTGGAAGCAATTACAATATCACAGGCAATAGCCACTTCCATGCCTCCACCGAGACACGCGCCGTGAACCGAAGCTATGGATGGCACTTCCAGTTTGACGATGAGCTCAAGAACACGGTTAAAAGATGCGATCATGCTGTCAACCATTTCAGGCCTGTGATCTCCGACATCGACACCCGCGCACCAGCTTGGGCCTTCTCCCTCGAAAAGAACACATTTAATATCCGAATTTTTTATCAGGTCTTCAAGAACAGAGCTTATCTCATTTAACATTTCGATGTTAAAAACATTGTGTTTTGGACGGTTAAATTTAATATTTGCAACACAGTCTTGTATCTCAAACTTGATAAATTTGTATTCAGGCATTTTTAGTCCTCTCTTTTTAAAACCGTCAGTTTTGATGGTTTAGTAAAAAACCAAAATTTCGACGGCAAAGTAAAAAGCTCATTATACAAGGAGCGCGAATCTTGAGGCATGAAGCGTACTTTTTTGTACGCTGCAATGACAAAAGATGAAGCACAATACAACAGAATGAATCTTTACAAAGCCGTCAGCTTTCCCGCTTTATAATCATTGATGTAGTAACTCCCCCTCCTCCGCAAATGGCAGCGCAAAGGAATTCCCTGTTTCTTGACTTAAGAGCGTAATAGCCGGTTACAAGAATCCGGCAGCCGCTGATACCTGTGGGGTGACCGAGCGCAATGGCGCCGCCATGGACATTGAGCTTTTCCCTGTCCAATCCGAGTGTTTGCACATTGGTCAGGACCTGTGAGGCAAAAGCTTCGTTTACTTCAAAAAGATCGATGTCCGAAAGAGACATTCCGGCATTCTTCAAAGCCGCAGGAATTACTATGCCGGGACCTTCCCCCATTGTTGACGGTTCAACGGCGGCCTGAGCAAAGCCTACAAAGGAAAAGAGCGGTTTTGCGCCAAGAGATAAAGCCTGTGCACGGGATGTCACGACTACAGCACATGCGCCGTCGCTTAGTCCGCATGAGTTTCCGGCCGTAACAGATCCGCCCTTACGGAATGCCGGCGGCAGGGTTCCCATCTTCTTTAAATCCGCATCATGCCTTATTGTTTCATCTTTTGAAAAGAGTGAAGCGGCCTCTTTTTTGCTTGCCGGAGGCACCTCAACAGGTATGATCTCTTCATCAAAGAATCCTTCATTCTGAGCCCTTGAAGCTTTAAGATGGCTTTCCACAGCAAACTGGTCGAGATCTTCTCTTTTCAGTGAATATTTTTCAACCAGATTCTCCGCCGTGTCTCCCATTCCCTGTCCGGTAAGGGGATCTATCGAATCGCTCCAGCCGTCTTCGATAGTCTTTGGTCCCATCTGGAAACCTTTCCATCTTACTCCTTTTAAGAGGTAGGGGATTGTGCTCATTGAATCCATACCGCCTGCTACAACCATTCCGCTTTCGCCAAGCCGCAAGGCCTGTGTAGCGAGATGGACGGCCTTCATGCCTGAAGGGCAGGCCATGTTTATTGTGTTTGTTGAAATTTCTATAGGTATGCCTGCACGGACGCTTGCGGTACGTGACGGGTTGGGGCCGTTGCCGGCCTGGCGGCATGAACCGTATATTACTTCTGAAACATCCTTCCCGGTTATGCCGGCTCTTCGGAGAGCCTCTTTTATTGCTGTTGCGCCAAGATCAAATGAAGGGACATCTTTTAGAGTTCCTCCGAAACGTCCCATCGGAGTCCTTACTGCGCCTATTACCACGATATCAGAAAGTTTGAGCGACATATAATATTTCCTTTGCCTGTTTAAATGTACTGACCCCCATCTACCTTTATAACTTCACCTGTGATATGCCTTGCCTTGTCTGATGATAGAAATGTTATCAAATTTGCGACATCTTCCGGCAGGCCGACCCGCTTTAAAACAATCTCATTCATGGCCAGATCTATTATTTTATCGCGGGCTTCCGAATCCTTTAGCATTGATGTTTCTATCAGGCCCGGCGCAACCGCATTGACATTTACGCCGAAAGCGCCGAGTTCCTTGGCGATGGCTTTTGTGTATCCGATTATTCCGGCTTTTGAAGCGGAATAATTGGTTTGGCCGAATTTTCCACGCATTCCGTTTATGGAGGTGACGTTTATTATTTTACCATACTTCTGATCTTTGAATAACGGGGCTGTGTGGCGAGTGAAATTGAAATACCCTTTGAGATTGACCTCTATTACTTTGTCCCACTGTTCCTCGGTCATCTTCCATGATACGCTGTCCCAGTTCATCCCGGCATTATTGACAAGTATGTCAATCCTTCCAAACTCCTTTAATGCTGTTTGTACAGCTTTCTCAACCTCTGAGAATGAAGCGATGTTGCACGGGAGAGGAAGCGCTTTTCGTCCCATTTTACGGATTTCATCCGCAAGCATTAAAGCTTCTTCTTCATGCTTTCGGTATAGAAGGCAAACATTTGCGCCTTCTTTTGCAAACTCGATGGAAGTTGCGGCTCCGATGCCTTGAGAGCCTCCTGTGACAATTGCGTTTCTGCCCTGAAGGAGCATGCTACCCCCCTTGTTGTTTTAATGTTCAGTAAATTTAAAATCTATTTTCCAAAAATCTCAAATTCGTCAGCATATAAATTTCCGACTGAAACGGACTTCTCAGACACTTGAAGTAAATTCAAGCGGTTTCAATAAGTTATTAGAAACTGAACTCTAATGAAATAATAACTGCCCATAATACATTAAGATTAGCATTAAGCTATATTAAAGCTACAATGTTTAGTCAAGATATAAATTATCATATTCTGTTTGGGTTCATGTCAGCGCTAAAAATGCCTCTATATATGTTAAGGATAAGTTTTTCTTAATTCTTGAACTGTAACCCTAAAGCATATTTTTTTCTTGACTTTTTTGCCGTCTGAAATTAACAATCACATTGTAGTTAGAATATAGCTTGCAGATGTCAATAAGTATTACCTATAATAATGGACTCGTAAAGAGACCATCGAACGATGATATTATCCATTCAGATTTTAAAATGTTTAAGGAGGAATAAAATGGCAGCTATACCTGAAAAAATCTTGACATGGCAAATGGTCCAGCCGACTTCACGGAATAAGGAAACGGGTGAAACCATACCAGGAAAGATCGAAAAAGCGGAGATACCTGTTCCGGCGTTGAAGACCGGCGAAGTTTTGGTTGAAGTGGCTGGTTGTGGTGTATGTCACACTGACCTGGGTTATTTTTATGATGGCGTGCCCACCGTATCAAAACCGCCTCTTACTCTGGGACATGAAATATCGGGCACTGTCGTAGCCGGCGACGAAAAATGGATCGGCAAGGAAGTTATTATTCCGGCGGTGATGCCTTGCCGTCAATGCTATCTTTGCAAAACCGGAAGAGGCAACAGATGCCTTGCGCAGAAAATGCCGGGAAACAGCCTGGGTTTATATGGAGGCTTTTCCAGTCATATACCCGTACCCAGCGTTGATCTTTGTGAAGTGAAGAACCGGGGAGATGTTCCTCTGGCGCACCTTGCCGTAGTAGCTGATGCCGCTACCACACCTTATCAGGCAGCTAAACGGGCCGACCTTCAACCCGGCGACAACGTTGTCATTATCGGAATCACGGGCGGAGTAGGCCAGTATATGGGACAGGTTGCCAAGGCCCTTGGCGCAAAGACTGTCATAGGTATTGCCCGCAATAAGGAGAAGCTTGATAGGTCTTTAAAATACGGAGCCGATTTTGTTATAAACTCCACAGATAAGGATGCCAACGCCGTTTCCAAGGAGTTCAGGGGCCTTTGCAAAAGCAATGATCTGCCGAACTTCGGATGGAAGATCTTTGAAATTACCGGCGTGAAGAGCGGGCAGGAGATTGCCCTTACCCTGCTCGGATTTACCGGCAAGCTGATCATAGTAGGTTTCGGTCTTGCAAAGACAGAATACGCCATCGGACGTCTGATGGCCTTCGACGCCGATATTCTGGGAAGCTGGGGGTGTCTGCCCGAGTATTATCCGGTTGTTTTAGACATGGTACTGTCAAAGAAAATCGATATGGCGCCGTTTGTGGAAACACGGCCCATGAGTACTATCGCCCAGACCTTTGCGGAAGTTCACAAAGCGGGATCTCCCGCGAAGAGGATTGTCCTGACACCTGATTTTTAATGCATTTTTAACATTATATAAAGTAAAGGAGATTATATTATGGCTTTAGAATGGATGCCCAGAGAAAATCAACCCAAAGATCATTCCCTGCATACCGGCGGTCACTGGGGCACGGAAGCTCCGTGTGTAGTTTATGAAAAACGTCCGCTGACTGGACCGGATGGAAAAGTAGTTGATAAACTGTTCGTGTCATGGATCCGCCTGAACAACCCCAACCAGTATAATTCATACACAACGGAAATGGTAAAGGGCGTAATCGCCGGATTTGAAAACGCGTCGCTGGACAGAAGTGTTGTAGCCGTCGTTTTCACCGGAACAGGCCCTTTCGCATTCTGCACCGGCGGCAATACCAAGGAATACAGCGAGTTTTACAGCCTAAGATGCGATGAGTACGGCCAATACATGGAACTCTTTAATCATATGGTGGATTCGATCCTTGCCTGCAAGAAACCGGTTATCTGCCGGGTTAACGGAATGCGTGTTGCCGGAGGCCAGGAAATAGGTATGGCCTGCGATCTGGCCATCTCATCGGATCTGGCCATCTACGGACAGGCCGGCCCAAAACACGGCTCTGCCCCTGTAGGCGGCGCCTCCGATTTTCTGCCGTGGTATCTTTCTATTGAAGACGCCATGTGGAACTGCATCTCCTGTGAAATGTGGTCGGCATACAAGATGAAGGCAAAAAACCTCATCAGCAAGTGCGTGCCGGTTCTGAAAATAGACGGCAAATGGATGCGCAATCCGATGATCATCACCGACAAGTATGTTGAAGACGGTGAGATAGTCTATGGCGAATATAAGAAAGGGGATGCCCTGAAAGAAGCGCGGGAACTGGTCAAAATACATCAGCCCAATGCAGACTTCGAGCTTCTTGACAAGGAAGTAAACAAAGTTGTCTGGACATTCGCCAACCTTTTTCCCGGATGCCTGATAGAGTCTATCGACAGTATCCGACAGAAGAAAAAGTTCTTCTGGGATACGATGAAAAACTCCCACCGGCATTGGCTGGCTGCCAACATGGGCGGTGAGGCATTCCTTGGTTTCGGCGCTTTCAACACAAAGAAGATAACCGGCCAGGACACGGTTGACTTTATAAAATTCCGGCAGAATATAGCGGACATGAAGACCTGGGATATGGATATGTTCGCGGACGTGATGGGAAAACCCAAGAAGTAATCAGCACTTTATCTTTCACTATAAACAAAACGGCCAGGGCGTTTACAAACGTTCCGGCCGTTTTATATTTTTTAGGACAATAGCAATTTTTATGGCTATTGCCAAGAAAGACAATCTAAATGTTAATTTGTTCGTTGTTGTAATATTGCTTATAATGGATGTTGCGGTATATTTGTCTCCGGCAGTTGAAAAAAACAAAATGTTTTGCTATTGATCTTAAAAATCTATCCGAAACCGGGCGCAAGACGCTCTCTATAAAGAGGAATTAGTAGATGGCGCTGGAAAAAATCAGGACGCTGATCCGCGAAAACAGTATATGCGTGCTGGCTACAATCGGAGCCAAAGGTCCGCACACCTCTCTGATGGCCTATACCTGCTCAGAGGATTGCACGGAAATTTATCTGGTGACTCCTGTCAATACACTGAAATACAGGAATCTGACGAGCAATTCCAGGGTCAGCCTGATGGTGGATACCCGTGAAACAGAGTCACGTTCAATGGTCAGGGCACTGACAATCACCGGCAAAGCCAGCGTTATAGAGGACAGGGGCAAAATAGATGCTGTGCACAGTCAGATCAAGCAGAGGCATGCTCATCTGCAGAATCTTACGGATCAGCCCGATATAGCCTTTATATGCGTTAGTATCGAAACTATTCAGTTTCAAAACGGCGTGCACGAGTCTCATTTCGTGCGTTTGTCAGATTCAAACGAATAAGATTAATCCTCTTCTTCACCGGGCCCGATCAGGGGTA
>CAYODW010000098.1:0-1359 GCA_964402865.1 uncultured Desulfonema sp.
GGCGGAGGAACAACTTAAACATACCCTGGAGAGTCTCAGAAAGGCATTTGGCACGACTGTACAGGTTATGGTATCCGCTGTTGAAACAAGAGATCCCTACACATCCGGCCACCAGATCCGGTCGGCGAATATTGCCAGAGCTATTGCAACGGAGATGGGACTTTCGAAGGACATAATAGAAGCCGTCCGCATGGCGGGTCCCATCCATGACATTGGAAAGTTATCCATACCTGCCGAAATATTGTCAAAACCGGGCAAACTGTCTGATATCGAGTTTTCACTGATTCAAGAACATGCCCGGAAAGGTTACGAAATGCTAAAGGATGTGGAATCGCCCTGGCCTCTCGCAGAGATAATCTACCAACACCATGAGCGGATGGATGGTTCAGGCTATCCAAGAAATCTGAAAGGGGATGAAATTCTCATGGAGGCCCGTATACTTGCCGTTGCGGATGTGGTGGAATCCATGGCATCGCACAGACCTTATCGTCCCGCTCTCGGGATTAAAGCTGCCCTCGAAGAGATTGAAAATAAAAGAAAAACGCTTTACGACTCCGATGTCGCAGATGCATGCCTGAGATTATTCCTGGAAAAAGGTTTTCAAATCGAAGGGGCATGATTTCAACAGATTATCAACTCAAAATAATACATATCTTATTATAATCTCAGTTAGTTACTCCAGCCATGAGAGAAATCATCATATGCGTATGTCTTAAGCGCAATCCATTGATTTCCTTGAGCTTGCCCAAAACTTCCTACGTTTTTATGCTGAAACAGGCAATAGTCTGGCAGCTATAGCGTATCAATAATAATATAGCCGTTTTGGCTTGAGAGCTTTGCATAACACCCCCTTTTTACCCAATTTCGACGTCAGGCTAAATTTCAATCCTCGAAATACTTAAATGTATTCCTGCGGTTAAAAAATTTCGTCTTACTAAAACTTGAGCAAAATTGGACGTTCTTCAAAGCGCTCGGCTTAATTTGATAACCAATTGAATTTATTGGCGCGCCCGGCAAGATTCGAACTTGCGGCCAACGGATTCGTAGTCCGGTACTCTATCCAGCTGAGCTACGGGCGCAAAATGAATTGATTTGAAATTTGCTACGTTAATAGGATATAGTTGAAATAAAGTCAACGTAAAATATTGGATAAAGAACTGTGAATCATGGAGCAGTAGGGAATATCGGAAGTCGAAGTATGAACTTAAAATCGGGAACCGGCAACCATGAACCAGAAGGCAGAGGCACACAAAACGTACATGAAGCTTGCCTTGAACGAGGCAAAAAAGGCTGGACAAAATGGCGAAGTTCCTATAGGTGCTATACTCGTTGCTGAAGATGATAAGATACTCGCGGTGG
>CAYODW010000098.1:1369-8001 GCA_964402865.1 uncultured Desulfonema sp.
TAGCACTATTTCACTTTGTGATCCATCTGCCCACGCCGAAATACTTGCTCTTCGGGAAGCCGGAAATAAATTAAAAAATTACAGGCTGTTAAACACCACCCTCTATGTTACGATGGAACCGTGTCTTATGTGCATGGGCGCTATAGTGCACGCAAGATTAAAAAGACTTGTATTTGGAACATACGATATTAAATGGGGAGCAGCTGGTTCACTTTATAACTTTGCTGAAGATAAAAGGCTGAATCATAAAACAGACATAATATCAGGCATTTGTGAAGAGGAATGCAAAAGTCTGATACAGGAGTTTTTTAAAAAGAGGCGTGAATATTGAAAGCAGAATGTCGAATATCGATTATAGTAGATTGAATATCGAAGCTCGATGTACCATAAACAGCGGAAGGAGCAAAATCCGTGGCAAATATAGTGATAGTTGGAACCCAATGGGGAGATGAAGGGAAAGGCAAGATTGTAGATCTTCTTGCTGAATTCGCCGATATTGTAGTCCGGTTTCAGGGGGGAAATAATGCTGGTCATACAATGGTTGTTAACGGTGAAAAATTTATAAGCCACCTGGTACCATCCGGAATTTTACAACAAAAACTGTGCATAATCGGAAACGGTGTTGTTGTTGACCCTCAAGTATTGCTTGAAGAAATCGATTATCTCAAAAGCAAAGGAATTTCAGTTGGGCCGGATAATCTTATGGTATGTGAAAAGGCGCACGTAATTATGCCCTATCACAGGAAAATCGATGTCTCCATGGAAAACAGGAAAGGAGCCTGCAAGATCGGAACAACCGGACGCGGGATCGGCCCATGTTACGATGATAAAGTCTCCAGGAGAGGGATAAGGTTCATCGAACTTATTGATCCCGAACTTCTGAATGAAAAACTCTCCTTTATACTTGAAGAAAAGAATTTCATACTTGAAAAATACCTGTTGTGTGAACCCATGGATGAGGGAAGTATAATAAATGAATACAGAGAGTACGCTGAAAGACTCGCTCCTTTTATAAAAAACATCTCTGTAATAATTAATAACGCAATTAAGAATGGAAAACAGGTTCTATTCGAAGGTGCTCAGGGAACACATCTCGATATAGATCACGGAACTTACCCCTATGTCACATCATCAAACACGGTTTCCGGAAACGCTTGCTGCGGTTCAGGTGTGGGACCAAAGGCAATTACTGGCGTAATCGGAATCGTCAAGGCATACACCACAAGAGTCGGTGAAGGGCCATTCCCGACTGAACTTTTTGATGAAACTGGAGACTATATCCAGAAAAAGGGCGCCGAATTCGGGGCAACTACAGGAAGAAAACGAAGATGTGGATGGCTTGATACGGTTCTTCTGAGAAATGCTGCAAGATTAAACAGCTTGACCGGCCTTGCCATAACAAAACTTGATGTTTTAGGCGGCGTTGAAGCTCTTAAAATCTGCACAGGTTATGAATATAACGGCAAAATTCTCAAGGACGTACCGGCAGGCATTAAGATCCTGTCAGCCTGTAAACCAATATATGAAGTGTTGCCGGGATGGAAGGAAGATATATCCGGAATCAGGAACCTGAAAGACCTCCCTGATACTACAAGTAATTATCTAAAAAAGATAGAAAAAATTACTGATATACCAATAGATATTATATCAGTTGGGCCTGGAAGATATGAAACTATAGTGCTGAATAATCCGTTTAAAAATAAAAAATAGGGAACCGAGGTTTCAAGGATTCGATGGTTCAAGAAACTGAGTCAACCAGAAACCAAGAGAAGCTAAACATCAAAGTCTATTGACAACAGTATAATACTGGAATAAATAGGACAACCTGAAAAGTCGGGACGTGGCTCAGCCTGGTAGAGCACAGCGTTCGGGACGCTGGGGTCGCTGGTTCAAATCCAGTCGTCCCGACCAATATATTAAAAGATTCACAAAAATATTCCATTTCGGTCATATTTATTATGATCTCTTTGAATGTTAAGTTCTTGCTATTTAATCAATATACAAACAATCCCATATATATTTGAAGCTCCCATCAGCAAGGCAAGCCATGAAAAAAATATTTGGGTTGATATTTAACAGATTCAGGAAGATGAGTCCGGCAACTCTGCTGCTTTTGAGCTTTATCGGCGCAATAACTTTTGGCGCGATGCTGCTCATGCTTCCATTTTCAACTGTATCAGGCAGCATAAAGTTTATCGACGCCCTCTTTACTTCAACTTCGGCTGTCTGCGTAACCGGGCTTGTTGTCGTTGACACCGGCACATATTTTACCCTGCCGGGCCAGTTAATCATTCTTGTCTTAATTCAACTTGGCGGTCTTGGTATTATGACCGTTTCCGTTTTACTTTTCCAGTTTCTCGGGAAGATAATATCCTTCAGGTATAGAATGGCTTTGCAGGAAACTTTTGCTCATACCCCAAGAAAAGACATCTACCGTCTAATAAAATCTATCTTTATTTTTACATTTCTCGTTGAAGCCGCGGGAGTATTTTTTCTTTTTCTTCACTGGTATAAGGAATATTCTGTCACAAAGGCTTTATATATATCTCTTTTTCATTCTGTTTCTGCCTTTTGTAATGCCGGTTTTTCGCTTTTCGAGAGCAGCTTTATGAACTATCCGGATTCACTACTCCTCAATTTCACGATATGCGGACTTATTGTACTTGGCGGGATAGGATTTCCTGTTGTATATGAAATTTATAATATTCATTCAAAAAAAAGAGCCGGGAAAAAAATTAAGACCTCTGTGCACACAAAATCAGTTTTAATCACAACTCTTATTCTTATTATTTCAGGAACCATCTTCTTCTTATTTTTGGAACAGAACTACTCTTTAAAGGAATTTTCATTTACAAGCAGCCTTCTCCCCTCACTTTTTCAGTCAATTACCGCCCGTACAGCCGGTTTCAATACAATTGATTTCTCTCAACTTGGGAATGCCACCACATCACTTATTATCTTTTTAATGTTTATCGGCGCATCTCCCGGCTCATGTGGCGGAGGCATAAAAACAACAACTCTTTTTGTCCTCTTTTCATTAGTCAAAAACAGATTAAGAGGAAACAACAGGGTAAACGCTTTCAGGAAAAGCCTTGGAGAAGAAAGCATCTCAAAAAGCGTTTCGATATTGTTGATTTCCATTTCATTTATCACGATTATCTTCTTTCTCATGCTTCTGACAGATCAGTTGAACAGCAGAATTGCTGAGAATGCAGCTGTTTATCGTTCATATATTTTTGAAGTTGTATCCGCATTCGGAACAGTCGGCCTCTCAATGGGGGCAACAAATCTCTTGAATGGCACAGGAAAATTTTTCATAATAATTACAATGCTGATCGGAAGAGTCGGCATACTGACTTTCTCTTATGTATTAGCCGGAACAAAAGGTTCAGGGGGCTTAGAGTATGCCGAGGAAAACATCATGGTCGGATAAAAGGGGAATATCATGAAAAGATTTGCCGTAATCGGCCTTGGAAAATTCGGTTTTCACGTTGCAAAAGCGCTTTTTGAAGCCGGGAATGAGGTTGTCGCCGTTGACCAGGATAAAAACAAGATACAGGAAATAGATCCATACTGTACGGAAGCAATTGTAATGGATGCAACAGACAAGGAGAGGCTCAATGCCCTTGGCCTTGAAGACATGGACAGTGTTATCATAAGTGCAGGAACGAAAATCAGTAACAGCATCCTTATTTGCCTCCACTTGCAGGAAATGGGGATAAAGAAGATACTTGCGAAAGCTTTGGATGATGACCATGCCAAAATTTTAAAAAAAGTCGGTGCAACTGAGATAATCCGCCCTGAAATGGCTATGGCTGTGAGGGTTGCAAGGAGTCTGTCAACCCCCAACATCCTTGATTTTATTCCGCTTGCGGAAGACTACAATCTGCTTCAGGTCGACCCGCCCCGGGCCTTTATTGGTAAAACATTAAAAGAACTCAACTTGAGGGCATTATACAATGTCTATGTAATTGCAATAAAAGAGCTTGTCCCTGAAAACTTCGTTCTGGTACCTCCGGCAGGATTTTTGATTAAAGATAGCGATGTATTAATGATTCTCGGAAAAGAACAGGATATATCCAGGATTAAGGAGCTTCAATCGGAAAGCTGAATTACATTATAGGGCTTCAACAAAATCGCCGACAGCTTTGTGCACCATGTGTGAACCTTCACCTGAAACAATGACGTGGCGATTAATATTTAAAACAACATAGGATTTGTCTTGTGAGCCAAGCAGTTCATATACTTTTCTTGAACCCTTAGGGTTTACAACAGGATCATCGTGTGCCTGTATGACAAGGGCGGGAACTTTAATTGAAGGAATCTCGGGTTCGATTGATTCCATGAATCTCTCAAGCTCCCTTATACCTGAAATAGGATTTCTTGAATAATTTATATGGGGATTTTCAGGATTGTTTTCTACGAATTCTTTTTTTGCCCCTTCGCGGTGAAACCTGTTCATCAAGCGGTTCCAGGCATCAATTGCAGGAACAAATTTTGAAGAAAAATCCTTTAGTTTCAAAGGAGGACATATTGCAAAAATTCCGCTTAAGTTGGGTATTCTTGTCGCAAGTTCGAGTGCAAGTCCGGCCCCATTTGAAAAACCACCCGCCACAACTCTTTTACATATAGTCGTCAATATAGCATACCCGTCATCAACCGATTTTATCCATTCCTGATATTTTCTTCCGGCGAGATCTTCTGGAGAAGTTCCGTGACCCTTTACACGGGGAGCATAAACCCATATGCCCCTGTCTCCCAGATTTTCCGCAAGTTCTCTCACTTCATGAGGAGCAGCCATGTAGCCGTGAATCAGCAGTACGCCAAGCTCCTTATTCTTCCCTTTGATCAGCAGAGGCCTTCCGATCTCCTTTTTTTTGGATTCCCCTTCAATATAAAACGTATTATAATCACGAATGAATTCCTTTTCTGCTTTTTCTAAAAGATAATTTGTAACTCTGTGTTTTATCCAGAATCCGGATTGCAGAGAAATAAGACGGATGCGCCGCTGAAGGCTTGTTAAAGGTTCCACTTCGTTGGCCATAACTGCAACAGGATTTTCTATGCGGATCCTGTGAAAATCAAAGGGAAGGGCCAGTTTTCGTGTCTCCTTCGTAATAATCTTACCGTTACGGGTAACAAGCCCCTTTTTTTCGGCAACTGAAATGAAGTCCCTGTATTTGCCGTAACGGTCATCCGTAAGAAGATGCACCTGGTCATCCATCAGGCTCCTGTGGGAAAAACAGCCCGTATTCTTTAAGTCACAGGTTGAAACCAGAAAAATTCTTCTTATTAAATCATCTTCATTTATTTTTTTAAAAGGCATCATCATTAAAAGCGAGGCGAAAAGATGATCGTGGTTAACCGTAGTCATGTTGTAAATAGAAAACATGTATTTTTGCATTATCTTTAGAGCAGCGCTTTTCATCAGGGGCTTTGATGATATTGGATCATCAAAATTTATCTGTTTTTTATTTGAAATATCTTTATTTATCAAATAATTATTAGTATATTCTCTTATATCAATCGGTTTTCCAAATCTTATGTCGATATCGACTCCTGATAAAAGCATAGTGCCTTCGGTCATTATCTCTTCCATAACGCGTTCGGGTATATCACTAACAAGCTTTTCCGACAGCCTGTTCAGACTATTTTCATAAGCTCTGACCGGATAATAAGTAATGTTTACCGGAACAATGAATGTCTTTTTTAAAAGGACAGGTTCGATTGATTCTATATTAAACAAACCGGCAATACGTCTTGCTTCATCAGGCATGATCTCAACCATCTTCTTTAAGCGTTGCCTGTAAAATTCTGTTCTTAATGCAAGAGTGGCTGCCCCTGTGTGCGGCGGGTTTTTGCCTCCAGCGTTTGCAATCATGAATCTGCCTTTTTCAACAATCTTCTTGCTTTTTACCATTTGACCTTCAGGATAAATTATCCACGATGCTTCTCCTGTGAGAAGACTTTTTACTATAAGGCGGTCACGATGCGGATCTTTTGTTGATACCGCTCCGACCTTTTCAAGAAAATCGCCGAAAGCGCCTTTAAAAAGAGAAAAATCAGCAAGAGACCATACCGGGACATTTTTTGTGAGGTTATGAATATGATACGGAAGCAGCAAGGTCTCGATCCGCGTGAAGTGATTTATCACAAAGATAATAGATCCATCATCAGGTATATTCTCTTCTCCGTGGATAAATACCTTTGCTTTTGATAGGCTGGAAAGGGTTTTTATTGCAAACCCAGCAAGTTTATAAGCAAATGAGTTCATGGATTATCTCTGCCTAAAAGCCTCGCCCGTCAGAATGTTGAGAATCACTTTTAAAACCGTCAATTTGATGAAATCATAAAAAATCAGCTTTTTTCCGGAGCGTCATTGTTGACATTTAATATGAATACAGATTAATATTAATCGAAAAAAAAATAAAGAATTTTTCTGGAGGGTTAATCGTGTATTCAAAAATACTTATTCTTCGCTTTCCCCAATCCGAAGTCCAAAAACCAATAGTCTGCAATCTTGCCAGGAACTATGATCTGATTTTTAATATATTAAACGCAACCGTTCTGCCTCGTAAAGAAGGGGTTATGGTACTTGAGCTTTCAGGCTCACGAAAAAATTTCAATGATGG
>CAYODW010000099.1:0-7999 GCA_964402865.1 uncultured Desulfonema sp.
TGCTCTATATGATTCTTTACAGTAAAGGTTCCTCTGGCGCAAGTATGTTAAATCACGGATGACCGGATACCAAGGGGGTAAGGCATCCGGTCAATAAATCAAATCCGTGACGGAGGGGTTTCTATTTAAAATTCGATATCTTACCGGCCGCAGGGTCCACCCTGGTATCCCCCGCCCATTCCGCCGCGCATCCCTAATCCTCTTGCCAGATTCGGGTTAAGCTTTTTCATCTTTATCATGTGATCAAGTCTTTTCTGATCAAATTTTGATTCGAGCTCGGAAATCTCCTTCTGAATATTTGCGGCTTTTCCCGCATCGATATTCTTTTTGGCAAGCTCGCTGTTTAATTCGAGCTCTTTGGCATAGATATCCTGCCTCAGTTCTTCGGTTGCCTTGAAAAACGTATCACGTTCGTCATTTATTTTCTTTGCATCATCTTCTGACAGATTGCCCATCATGTATCCGGAACCGGCGCCATATCCGCCACCTCTTACACCCGGGCACTCTCCTCCTCCCGATCCGTATCCCATCATTCCCCTGCCTGCATAAGCCGTAACGCTTAAAGCAACAACTGCCGCTATCGCAAAAATTACTAAAATTCCTTTTTTCATAATGCCTCCTTGGTTATTTGTTATTAATTGTTTATTGAGATTGTCATTAATCATTTTAATCTCATCCTCTATTGCTGTTCTGTCAATGCAACTGGTATGCCAAAATCTGTAAAACACTCCGTTATTAAGTATAACATGCTTATTATACATAATTTATTTAATTATAATCCATATGCAATTAATTTTCAAAAGAGCCACTGATGGATATATTGTATTCAGTACGAACAGGGGAAAGTGCATGAACCGGATATAAAATACCCGTTTCTATTCTATAATGAGTGTTATAAATATATTCCGTTTGGGTATGTATGCGTATGCGATTGGCATACGCACTCATACCCAAACAAATTGAGCTGCTCCAATCGGAATATTATTCTGACAACCGTCATAATTTTCCATATAGCCGCTGCTTCCTGTTCTCTTGAAAAATTAAAGATTGTCTGTTATCAACAAAATCGGACAATCTAAAATACCGTCGTTCGAACATCGGATATAGTATTTCTAAATTCGATGTACTACATTCGATGTTCGTTATTTTATTTTTAATACTCTGTCGGGAGGGGTAAAAGAATGAGTATTGATGTAAGCGTAAAGATAGGTGGAGAAGCGGGACAGGGCATCCAGACGGTCGGTGATATTCTGGCGCGTGTATGCCTGAAATGCGGCCTTTATCTTATGGCAATAAATGATTTTGAATCGAGAATAAGAGGTGGCCACAGTTTTTTTCATATACGCATAAGTGATAAGCCGGTCAACGCTCCCAATCACAGTATAAATCTTCTTTTGGCGCTTGATAAAAAAAGCTTCGATCTGCACGAGAAAGAGCTGGTTAAGGGCGGTATTTCTCTGATGGAAGAGGTTGATAATCCTGCAAAAAAAAATGTTATAGCAATTCCGTTTCTTGAGCTTGCAAAAGAGAGTGGCGGAAAAATTACTTCAAATATTGTTGCGGCAGGAGCGAGCCTTGCCCTCCTTGGGGCGCCCTTCGGGATTATCCGTGAAGTTATTACTGAAGGCTTTGCTTCAAAAGGAGAAGATGTCGTTGAAAAGAACCTTAATGCTGCAAATGCCGGATATGAAGCTGCCGGGAAAATTTCATTTAAATTTGCGTTCAAATGGAAAGCCTCCAGGCCAAGAGGCATCCTTATTGATGGATCCAGGGCAATAGCTCTTGGCGCCCTTTCAGCGGATTGCCGCTTTGCTTCCTTTTATCCCATGTCTCCGGCAACCGGCATTATGGCGCATCTTGCATCAGTTGCGAATGAATTTCCTCTTGTGGTTGAACAGGCTGAAGATGAAATTTCGGCAGTAAACATGATTATCGGAGCGTCATTTGCAGGAGCAAGGTCTATGACAGCTACATCGGGCGGCGGATTTTGTCTTATGACAGAAGGGCTTGGTTTATCAGGTATTACCGAAACTCCGATTGTATTAGTGGATGCACAGAGGCCCGGTCCTGCAACAGGTATGGCGACCCGAACCGCCCAGGCTGATCTTCTGTTTGCAATCAATGCATCACAGGATGAATTTCCAAGATTTGTTTTTGCCCCCGGATCACCCGCTGAAGCTTTTGAAATAACCGCAAGAGCATTCCATCTTGCAGAGAAATACCAGGTTCCGGCAATCATACTTGTTGACCAGTATCTGAATGATTCTCTTTTTATTGCCGGAAAGGCTTTAAAAGTCCCGGGAAAAGTAAAAAGATTTATTGTCAGTGATACTGATCTGAAAAACCCCGCGGAATATAAAAGATATGCCTTAACAAAATTAGGAATTTCTCCGAGAGCCATTCCCTGTAGAGGCAGAGCGATAGTAATGGTATCGGGAAATGAGCACAAAGAAGACGGGCATACGAGTGAATCGGCACAGATCAGGATTAACATGGTAAACAAGAGAAATGCTAAAGCAGTTAAAATGTTTACCGAGATGAATCCGCCTGAAACATATTTTCCCAGATCAAAAATACTTCTCGCAGGCTGGGGATCTGCAAAGGGAGCCATAAGAGAGGCCGTTGATATATTGAGGAAAGAAAAAATCAGCGCAGGATGTGTCAATTTCAGCGATATATGGCCTTTCCCGGCGGCTGCAGCAAAGAAGGCGTTTCTGGCATGCGAAAAATTTTACATGGTAGAGCAGAACAGCACGGCGCAGCTTGGGCGGCTGATCAGGGAGCAAACAGCACTGTCATATTCAGGAGCTGTTCTGAAATATGACGGAAGGCCCTTTTATCCGTTAGAGATAGCCGATGGAATCAAAAAATATATGAGGTAATTATGGTAAGCGTAAAAGATTATGATTCAGATGTTGAGAACAAGTGGTGCCCGGGGTGCGGCAATTTCGGAATTCTTGCTGCCATGAAAGATGCCCTTTCAGCACAGGGGATTCCTCCTGAAAAAATTCTGATAATTTCAGGGATAGGACAAGCCGCGAAAACACCTCATTATCTTAAATGCAATCTTTTTCATGCCCTTCATGGAAGAGCGCTTCCTCTTGCGACAGGAGCCAAGATCGCGAATCACGAACTTACCATACTCGTCAATTCAGGCGATGGCGACTGTTACGGGGAAGGCGGAAATCATTTCATGCACGCTATCAGGCGCAACATTGACCTAACAGTTCTTGTGCATAACAACAAAGTTTATGGCCTTACAAAAGGCCAGGCTTCCCCGACTTCAGATGAAGGGATGATAACAAAAATACAGAGCGAGGGGGTTTTAAGCGAAACATTTAATCCGCTTTCTGTTGCTCTGGCTCTTGGCGCCGGATTTGTGGCAAGGAGCTTTTCGGGAAAAACTGAACACTTAAGCAAAATTATTCAGGAAGGAATAAAGCACAAAGGATTCAGCCTGATAGATATACTTCAACCCTGTGTATCTTTTAACAATGTCAATACGTTCGACTGGTACAGAAAACGCGTTTATGATCTGTCTGAAGAAGGATATCGTCCTGATGATTTCAGCAAAGCAATGGAACTTTCCAGGATGTGGGGCGATAAAATACCTATAGGGATTATTTATCAGAAAGAAAAACCGTCTTATACGGATAAAATCAAAAAACTTAAAGAAAGCACACTCATATCTGGAGAATATTCACAGGAAAAAGTTCGGAACGCAATTTACAGCCTTTAAAACAGAATTACTTCTAACAGCCATGCTCGGAGCGGGCACAATGAAGCATGGGAATACAGGAGCCAGAATAACCATGGCATCGTTTTTCTTCTGTATTCTGTATTCGGACTCCTGTATTCTCATAAAGATAATAACTTATCTTGACATGGCGTGAAAGAGCTGTTAGTTTATGCGCCAATAAACGCTGTTCCCGGATTAAAACGATTAAAAATTATAATGATTAAATTGTAAGCCCCGGAATACATCCGGGGCTTTTTTTTATTTTCAGGAACACACAACGAAAGGATTACAATGAGTTTTAATAATTTTAATTTTCATCCGCATGTTGCGGCAGGCACCAGAGCGGCAGGTTATGTTGCGCCGACACCGATACAGGAGCAGGCGATTCCGTCTGTCATGTCGGGGCTTGATGTCATGGGTCTGGCTCAGACCGGTACAGGCAAAACAGCCGTATATGCGTTACCGATTCTTCACAGGCTTATGTCCGGCAGGCGCGGACAGGTCCGGGCGCTTGTAATAGCTCCAACCCGTGAACTTGCGGAACAGATAAACGAGGCCATCAATACCCTGGGACGGCATACAGGCATCCGCAGTATCAGCATATATGGGGGTGTCGGGATTAACCCTCAAATGCAAAAGCTTAAAAAGGGCGTCGAAATTGTTGTTGCCTGCCCGGGAAGACTTTTTGACCACATTGACCGGAGAACAATTAATCTATCCGGGCTTGAGGTTCTGGTCATAGATGAAGCCGACCAGATGTTTGATATGGGATTTATGCCATCAATACGGCAGATAATTAAACATATTCCGCGTAAGCGGCAGACCCTTCTTTTTTCTGCTACAATGCCGGATGAGATAAAGAAACTGGCCCGTGAGCTGCTGCATGATCCGGTCACGGTTAAGGTGGGTAAAACCGCTCCGCCGGTTATGATAAGCCACGCGCTCTATCCTGTGGAACAGCATCTCAAAACTGCAATGCTGCTCGAACTGCTGCACCGGACAGATACGAAGTCGGTGCTCGTGTTCACAAGGACAAAACATCGCGCAAAGCGGCTTGGAGAACAACTGTCTAAAGCCGGTTTCAAAACTGCTTCATTGCAGGGAAATCTCTCCCAGAACAAGCGGCAGGCTGCCATGGAAGGCTTCCGTGACGGTACCTTCCAGATTCTGGTGGCAACCGATATTGCCGCGCGAGGAATTGACGTGAACCGTATATCACATGTCATAAACTACGACATTTCCGACACACCTGAAGCGTATATCCACCGTATAGGCAGAACAGGCCGGGCCGAGAAAAGCGGTGACGCATTCACTCTTGTTACAAGAGATGATACGGCGACTGTGCGGGCAATCGAAAAGATTCTCGGAAGCCCGCTTAAGCGCAATAAAATAGACGGCTTCAACTACGGCCTTCCGGCTCCCCGGAAAGACGCTGAGTATGCGCGCATGCCGGCATATGCACCACGAAACCGAAGGGCTGGCCGCACACGTTCCTCACGGCTTTCCAATTCTTAAATTCTGAATGAGTGAATTCCCCCGCAGATGTCTGCAAGGGAATTCATTATCTTGACAAATTAGCATGTTATGCTATTCATGCCTTATCTATAATTGTTGATGATCTTTAATAAGCCACATTGAGGTCTTCTGTAACAGAAAGAATAGGTTTATGGCCGAAGAAAATTCACAAAACATTCAAAAAAGGCTTCTGGAAAGTGAAAGCAGGCTGAGGAGTATTTTTCTGGCGGCGCCGATCGGAATCGGCGTGGTGGTTGATCGCATAGTAAAAGATGCCAATGACCGCCTGTGCGATATGACCGGCTACAGCCGTAGTGAGCTTGTGGGACAAAGCGCCAGGATGCTTTACCCTACCTATGAGGAATACAATCATGTCGGGAGTGAAAAATACCGACAGATTAAGGAAAAAGGCACCGGTTCTGTGGAGACTCGCTGGCGCCGTAAAGACGGTACAATTATTGACGTACTGCTAAGTTCCACGCCCTTTAATCCCGTTGATCTTTCAGCCGGAGTCACTTTCACGGCACTTGATATTACTGAACAAAAGCAAACTGAAAATGAGCTGCGACATGAAAAAGAGAGGTTTCATAATCTCATTCATAATGCACCCTTCGGGATGCTGATGATAGATAAATATGGAATATTCAATTACGCAAACCCTAAATTTACCGAAATCTTCGGCTATGATCTGAAGGATGTTCCTGACGGAAAAAAATGGTTTGAGCTGGCATATCCTGATCCTGAATACAGGCGGCAGGTCGTATCAGCCTGGATTGAGGATCTGAAGTCATATGAGCCGGGCGAAAAGAGACCCAGGGTTTATAAGGTAACCTGCAGGGATGGTTTCAGGAAGGTTATTAATTTCATCCCAGTATGCCTGAAGACAGGTGAAAATATTATTGCATGCGAGGATATCACCGAGAGAATAAAACTGGAGAATCAGCTCCGCCAGGCCCAGAAGATGGAATCTGTTGGCCGTCTGGCAGGAGGAGTGGCGCATGATTTTAACAACATGCTTCAGGCGATAATGGGCTATGCGGAACTGGGTATGCTGAATATTAAACCGGGCGAAGCCCCCGATGCAAATCTGATCCAGATAAGTCAGGCCGCTCAGCGGGCCGCAAACCTGGTCGGTCAATTGCTTGCCTTTGCCCGCAGGCAGGCTGTGAGCCTTAAAGTGATCGATTTGAATAATACTGTGGCAAGCATGCTTGGAATGCTGATCCGGGTAATCGGCGAAGACATAGAACTGATATGGAAGCCGGGGTTGGATCCATGGCCCGTTAAGATGGACCCGGCTCAGATCGACCAGATACTGGCCAATCTTCTGGTCAATGCCAGAGACGCAATAGAAGGAGCAGGAAGTATTATCATCGAAACTGGAAACGCGGTACTCGATGAGGCTTATTGCAGCGTCAATGCGGGCTTTATGCCTGGAAAATATGTTATGCTGACTGTAAGCGATTCAGGATCAGGAATGGATACAAAGACCGCTTCACAAATCTTCGAGCCGTTTTTTACGACCAAGGAGGTAGGAAAGGGTACCGGTTTGGGGCTGGCGATGGTGTATGGTATCGTAAAACAAAACAGCGGGTTTATTAATGTTTACAGCGAGCCCGGCCTCGGCACGACTTTTAAAATATATCTGCCATATTGTAATAGTAAGGCTGACAGTGAAGATGAAGTGCAGGAACAGTTATTTTCCGGCGGCACGGAGACAGTACTGGTTGTTGAGGACGAAAAAATGCTTCTCGAACTTGCTGTTACGATCCTGGAGGATCAAGGCTACAAGGTTCTTTCAGCCGAATCTCCCGAGAAAGCGCTGACTATTGCACGTGAATATAACAGTCCGATCCATTTGCTGGTTACGGACGTTGTAATGCCTGGAATGAACGGGTGGGAGCTAAAGGAGGCTCTCGTGCCTCTGTATCCGGAGATAAAGACAATTTATATGTCCGGATACACGGCCGATATTATCGCTAACAAGGGAATAATTGAGAACGATACGGTATTTCTGCAAAAACCGTTTACAATCAATGCGTTGGCAGAAAAGATCAGGCAGGTTATCGAGGGGTGAATTATTCCTGCCGGGACCCTGCCATGCAAGAGGCTAAGATATTATACAGAAAATTTCATTATGAAATATATTGATGCCGATAATATTGAAAGCATGCCTCCCGGGATACTTAAAGAAGGAGGAGTTTTTTATTTCCAGTGCCACAGCAGGCTTAACTGTTTCAACAAATGCTGCCGCAACTTAAATCTTTTTCTGTACCCCTACGATGTATTGAGGCTCAGAAAAAAACTTGGAATATCTTCAGATGATTTTCTGAATAAATATACGGACATCGTTATGCGTCCTTCAAAACATTTCCCTGAAGTTCTCCTCCGCATGTCTGAGAGTCTTGAAAAAGAGTGCCCTTTTTTGACTGAAACAGGTTGTTCTGTTTATTCAGACCGCCCTGACACATGCAGAACATTCCCGGTTGAACAGGGCATTTATTATGATGTTAAAAAAGGAAACACCGAACCTGTATATTTTTTCAGACCCCCTGATTTTTGTCTGGGCCGGAACGAAAGCAGTCAATGGACAACAGCATCATGGGCTAAAGATCAGGATGCAACATTATATAATAAAATGACCGCCATGTGGGCAGAGATCATAAACCTGTTTCAAAACAATCCTTGGGGAGATGAAGGGCCGGAAGGACCAAAGGCAAAAATGGCTTTTATGGCGGCATATAA
>CAYODW010000100.1:0-1922 GCA_964402865.1 uncultured Desulfonema sp.
AAGCACACATCTGGGGAGATCTTCTTGTATTTGCAAGCATATTCATGTGGGGAATATTTACGGTGCTGGGAAAGAACATGACAAAGAAGATGAACGCGCTCGAGCTCACGGCGATAGTAACTTTTATAGGTTCGCTTTATATGATACCATTCGGGTGGGTTGAAATGCACCGGATCAATTTTTCGATGCTTTCAATTAACACCAATGCCTGGCTTGCCATAGCTTTTCTCGGAATAACATGCTCATTTCTTGCAACCATGCTCTATTTTGTCGCGCTGGAGCAAACAGAATCCCAGAAGGTGGGAGTTTATCTTTACACTATTCCTCCCATGACATATATTATAGCAGCTTTTTATCTGGGAGAAAATATCGGCATAAATCTTATAATCGGATCAATTTTTGTTCTTGCCGGGGTATATATAACTGAAAATGGATGACGAATTGACGGCTTATTTCTTTGCCGTCGGAAGTACGACTTATTATTGGGGCATAAAAATTTTAATTGTAAAAGGTTTATTTAATTTATGACAAAAGGAATTTAAAGGAAAGGAGGAATCCATGTATAAAATATTAAAAAAGTGCGGAGCCCTTTTTACAATCGCTGCAATATTAGTTATTCCTCTTGGTTCGGAGGCGCTTGCCCGAACAGAGATTCAACAGAGCCAGCCGGATGGCGGAGCCATGGTTGCAGATTTCCTTCTTGTGAGACCTCTTGGAATTGTTACCCTGGTTGCTGGGTTCACCTGTTTTGTGCTGTCCTCTCCTTTTTCGGCACTTGGAGGAAATATTCATACAGCGTGGGATAAAATGGCAGTTGGTCCGGCACAATTCACATTTGCAAGACCTCTTGGAGAGTTCTAGAATCTCTCCGGGATGAAAGAAACGCTGTTCCGGTTCAAATATACAGATTAACCGAAACGGAGATGTTATCTTTCATCAATAGGAACATAATTTATTGGAGGCGGGCCTGCATATATTTGCCGTGGACGGCTTAATCTCCAGTCGGGGTCATCAACGCTTTCTTTCCACTGGGCTATCCAGCCCGGAAGCCTTCCTATTGCAAACATGACTGTAAACATATTGGTCGGGATTCCAAGAGCCCTGAGAACAATACCGCTGTAAAAATCAACATTGGGATACAGATTGTGTTCAATGAAATAACTGTCTTTTAATACAACTTCCTCGAGGTTCTTTGCAATATCAAGTAAGGGATCGGTAATATTAAGTTTTTCGAGTACCAGGTCACATGTCCTTTTCATTATTCTGGCCCTAGGGTCATAGGTCTTGTAAACCCTGTGCCCGAAACCCATAAGCCTAAAAGGATCATTTTTGTCCTTCGCCCTTTCGATCGCTCTATTTACCTTCCCGCCTTCTTCTCTGATTTTTGTGAGCATTTCTATGACAGCCTGATTCGCGCCGCCATGCAGGGGTCCCCACAGCGCAGCCACACCGGCTGAAATAGCGGCATAGAGATTGACCCTTCCGCTTCCGACCATCCTGACTGTTGATGTCGAGCAGTTTTGTTCGTGGTCAGCATGAAGAATCCAGAAAACGTTCAGGGCTTTAACAAGATCTTCATCAATCTGGTATGGTTTTACAGGATTATCAAACATCATGTTAAGAAAATTGGCGCCGTATGAGAGATCCGGGCGTGGATAAACTACCTTGTGACCTCTCGAAATCTTGTAAGACATCGCTGCAAGCGTCCTGATTTTGGAAAGGAGACGAGTAACGGTAAGGTTGATTTCCTCTTCGGATATTGTTATCTCGGGATAAAAGCTTCTTAAAGCCGTTACCATCGAAGAAAGAATCCCCATTGGATGGGAAGCTCTCGGGAAGCTCTGGAAAAACGACTGCATATCTTCATGTATCAGGGAATTATCGTTGAGCAGGATTGAAAAAGCATTAAGCTGTTTTCTTGT
>CAYODW010000100.1:2022-7836 GCA_964402865.1 uncultured Desulfonema sp.
GCTTGCATGTGATAGGAAGCATATACGAAACAAATCGGCATTAAAATCAATGGAGGGTAACATGTCGTTCAAAGAAAACCTTTTAACTAAAATTCGTATCGATAAAATGGCGCAAAAAATGCTCGGATCATTAGGGACACCTGAAAGCGGTAGCAAAATAGACAAAGAAACCATGCGCAGAATCCTTGCAATGGGCACCTATCATTCAAGGAGAGAAAGAGATCTTGAGCTTTTTACCCAACATGCCGGGAGTAACAAACAAAAAATACTTGTTCTCGACAACGAACTTCCACTCTACAACACGACTGTAGAGGATGTTGTATTGCGAAAAAGCCCGACTCTCAAAGAGATGCTCAGCATCAGGAATGCCCGAAAAATATTAAACGATACGGATGTCCTTATTTGCAAAAAAGGCGACTCTGTTAAGTTTTTTCAGAATGAATTAATTGCCGTGCTTGACCTTTCTTTTGACAAATCGGACCTGCAGGAAATTGAAAAAGACGGGATAGCTTCTCTTGAAAGAGGATATACGGAAGGCGTCACAGAAACCCTTGAACTCTTTTCAGAACTTCTTGGTTTTTCCCCTTTACCAAAAGACTTTATGATCAGTAATAATATCATTATCGGACAATTTGAAACGATAGAGTCCGGAGAAATCCGCTTCGGGCCATTTTTTATCTACAGTATAATTCATAATACGATAAAGCTTTTTGATGAAAAAATCGGCATTCTTGATAAAGATAAAATCGAACTACTCCATATGACAGCATCTGGAAAAGCAAAAGCTGCCAGCGAAGGACCGGCGGTATTTAAATATCTGACGGATGCCGTATCGAGGAAAAAGAAAAATCAGAATTGATTCCGGTTGTTTTCAGGTTGAACTTTTGCCCTGGTTTTTTTCTTTGAAACCGGCTCTTTTTCAGTTAACGCTTCCGATAACTGCAGGCTATCTTCTTTTTGCCTGCTGCCTGCTGAAAATAATTCTTTAATATGTTTTGCAATTATTTCCATAGCGTCAGCTTTACGTTCTTCAGCAGCAACTCTTCTTTCAACAGCATCGGCTATCCGGTTCTGGTTATTGGCAATCCCTTCCATTATCAATTTTAACGCCGGGATATGCTCTCCTGAAATAGCTTTTAATAAAGCTCCATCGCCTGAATCCCTGTTCCTCTGTCTGTCAGGACCTGGAAATTTACCGTCATGCGGTTTCCGGTTCCTGTCAAAACGCTTACCAGTTCTGAGATTGTGAAGAAAATCGTCCATAAATAAATCCCCCTGAATTAAACTAACTGATTGATTAATGATTGAACCGAAACAGCGAGCGAGTTTACAATAGACTATATTTCCTATGGTCGGATCCGCCGAAGGCGAATCATTGCTTGCTGCGGATAGCTTCTATCCAGACCTATCAATTTCCAATGGCAAATCATACAATAAATGAAAGGAATACATATTGAAAGAAGAAGAATTTCTCATGCTATCAATGTAAAGTGGATAGTTGTTTTTCCTATACAGGCTGCAGGCATAAATGTCAAGAAATGGTTTTCATTAAAAATACTTTGCCATGATTATGCGTTTCTGCTATTTATTATAAACAACTTTCCTATTTGTATCTACACTAAACTAAAGAATTATTGAAGCATCCTCAAAGAAGAAAGTTGTTGTTAACCTTTACATATAAAAAGGACTGTTTAGAATATTTTTTAAAGTATGAGAGAAGATGACAGGATTCGTATGGCGATAATAAAATCGTTTTAAAGCAAATACTTGGCTCCTTGAACCCTTGAATCCTCGAACCCTTTTCTCCAACTGAATTGGAGAAAAACCATATATGAAAGATAAAAGAGGGTTATATTACTATCCTTTTCCTCAAAATAAAAAAGTAAGGATGTACGTCCGCAGAACAGGTGAAGAAATCTGTTTCAGACTCTGGAATTCCGATGATTTAAAGCTCTGGGAAGAGCACGGATGGGTGCCCCATGGGGCGATTAAACAGGCTGCCGGAATATATAAGGGTGGAAGCTTTAATCCTGATAAAGCTTATGACATTGAAGTCGCTCAAAGCCTTATTAATGAAAAAACTATAGAAAAATAATTTATAAATGAGCCAATTGCATAAGTCCTGAAAAGAAAAGAATTTGTCATTCCCACGAAAGTGGGAATCCAGTCTTTTAAATATGTTGCAAAAATTCTGGATTCCCTTTTGCATGGGAATGACGACTTCTGCAATTGGCTCATATATAATAATATTTTCGTAAAAAGTCAGCAGTTAAGAATCATCGTTGGTTTGAAATGAAAATAGCGATCGCACAAATTAATCCGGTAATAGGTGATTTTGAATACAATTTAAACCGGATAAAACACTATGCCAAAAAAGCCCTATCTTTATCTTGTGATCTTGTGGTTTTTTCAGAACTAGTTTTTTCAGGCTATCCTCCCCGGGACCTTCTTGAAAAAAAAGATTTTATTGAAAAAAATCTTGATTCCCTTGCAATACTGATTAATGAAATTAAAGGTATTGGTGTAATCTGCGGCTTCGTTGATAAAAACCCGAATGATGAGGGAAAGCGGCTTTTCAATTCGGCTGTTCTGTTTGAAAATGGAAAGATACTTCAAAAGGTTAATAAAAGACTCCTTCCGACTTATGATGTGTTTGATGAAAGCAGATATTTTGAAGCAGGTACGGAATGCAAATCCTGTTATTACAGAGGAGAAAAAATAGGAATAACCATATGTGAAGATGCTTGGAATGATGAGTATATTCTTAAAAAAAGAATATACCATGTAGATCCTGTAGATCTTCTGGCACAGGACGGGGCAGGCATTATAATCAACATCTCTGCCTCCCCTTTTCATATCGGGAAAAAAGAGTTCAGATGGAACATGTTCAGCGCTGTTGCCCGCAAATATAAAGCCGATTTTATTTTTGCCAATCAGGTTGGAGGAAACGACAGTATCCTTTTTGACGGGACTAGCGCTGCTTTTGACCGGCATGGTGAAATAAGAGCCCTTGCTAAGGATTTCGAAGAAGATATCATCTTTTACGATCATGAAGAAAAATCCGGCAGGTTCATTGAAGAGAATATGCATAGTGTATCCGTTTCAGACAGTGAATCCGTCTTGAAGGCTCTTATTATGGGAACGCGCGATTACGTCACAAAATGCGATTTTTCCAAAGTGGTGCTGGGATTAAGCGGGGGGATAGATTCAGCTCTCACAGCCTTCATTGCGTCAAAAGCTTTGGGCCCCGAAAATGTTCTTACAGTATTCATGCCATCTGCATACACATCAAAAGAAAATTATGAAGATACTAAAAAACTTGCAGAAAATATCGGAACAAGATTTGAATTGATTCCAATTGATAGTTTATTCGGAGAATTTGTCCGGCTTATCATACCCACTTTCAAAGAGAGCGAACCAGGAATAACGGAACAGAATTTACAGGCAAGGATAAGGGGAACTATCCTTATGGCGTTGTCAAACAGGGAGGGCCGGATTCTCCTTTCAACGGGAAACAAGTCTGAACTTGCCGTTGGCTATTGTACGCTATACGGAGATATGAACGGAGGTCTTGCCGTAATATCAGATATACCCAAAACCTTAGTTTATGAACTTGCACGTTTTATAAACCGCGAAAAAGAAATTATTCCGGGAAGAATAATAGATAAAGCGCCTTCCGCCGAGTTGAGGCCGGATCAAAAAGACCAGGACGATCTTCCGCCCTATGAGCTGCTTGATTCAATATTAAGAGGTTATATCGAAGAATTAAAAGGAGTAGGCGAGCTGGTTTCCAGAGGCTTTGATCCTGAAATCGTGGAAGATGTAATATCGAGGGTTGACAGGAATGAATACAAACGGCATCAGGCCGCTCCAGGCTTAAAAGTCACAACAAAGGCTTTTGGTTACGGGAGAAGATATCCTGTTGCCCAGAGATATAATATAAGTCTGCTTAAAAAATAAGAATTATCTACAAATTAGTTGCTGATCCTATAGGATTCGAGAGTTCAAGGGTTCAAGTGACCGGAAAAGATAGTGTATTTTACGCAGCGAGTGAATTCAAAAGCATTGCTTCCTTGTAAGAGAGATTTCATCTCCGCCCAAAGCGGAATGTGGAGAAATTCGACCTCGACTTCTAAAAACTGTGAGGTTTTCCATTCACTATTCACCATGCACTATATACTGTTTCGGGGGATATCTTTATGACTATAGAAGGCATTTCAATAATTCTGATCGGAGGCTTGGTTAATCTGATTTTGCTTTTATTTCAGCTTCTGTCCGGTCTTCGTTATATTAAGGTGCCTTTTGGAGTTCACAAAAAAACAGGCATCATCCTGGTTTTTTGTGCCATAATTCACGGCATACTGGGCTTTATTGCCCAAAGCTGAACTGCTTTTTTTTTCTTAGTTGCTTATTCATGACGAAGCGCTTCTATAGGATCAAGCAATGCGGCCTTCCTTGCGGGAAAGAATCCGAAGACTACTCCCACTGCAGCAGAAAACACAAATGCGATAATAATTATTCCGATATTAAGAATAAGGGGCACCTTCAGGGCGCTTGCTCCGGCTGCGGCAGCCGCGATTCCGAGTATTATCCCAATTATACCCCCGAAGCATGAAAGAACAACCGCTTCGATGAGAAACTGCATCAGAACCTGTTTTTCCATGGCTCCTATGGCGAGCCGTATGCCTATTTCCCTTGTCCTTTCTGTAACCGAGACAAGCATGATGTTCATGATGCCTATTCCTCCGACAAGCAGGCTGACGGCAGCTACAGCTCCGAGAAGAGTTGTGAGCAGGCGCGTTGTTCCGGTCAGTGTTTTGACAATTTCCTGCATATCCCTGACATTAAAATCATCTTCTTCATTTTTTCCGATACGTCGTCGTTCACGCAGCAGCCGCTCTATATACTCCTTCACTTTTTCGGTTGAAACGCCGTCTTTTGCCGATACCGAGATAGAACTGATATCATTGTTGCCCACTATACGCCGCTGCACCGTACGCAATGGAATGAGCACAAAATCATCCTGATCCGTTCCGAAGCTTGACTGCCCTTTGGATTTAAGCTCGCCTATAACCTGACACGATAATTTTTCGAGGCGGATTGTACGGCCTACCGGGTCCTGTTCCCCGAAAAGCTGTTTGCGTATTGTGGCGCCTATGATACATACAGCCGCACCGGCTCTCAGTTCTCCGTCGGTAAACTGGCGCCCGCCTGACAGTACCCAGTTCCTCACCAGCAGGAAGCTGTTTGTGCTCCCCGTAATATTAGTGGCCCAGTTTTCATTTCCATAGATAGCCTGCACCGACCTGCCGGTCATAGGCGCTACACCTGCAAGTCCGGAAATATCTCTTTCAATGGCTTCCGCATCGGCTATTTTAAACATCGGAGCTCCTGACCTGGTTCCGCCGGGTCCCCGGAAACTCTGCCCGGGACGCACATCAAGCAGATTGCTTCCGAGGCTCGATATCTCGTAGGCTACCTGTTTTGTTGCTCCGTCCCCGACAGTTACCATCGTTATAACTGCAGCAACCCCGATAACAATTCCTAGTATGGTAAGCGATGAGCGCATGACATTTCGGCGTATTTCACGCATTGCAATAAGGATTGTTTCAATAAACATTACTCTTCAGCCCCCGTTTTGCTCCTCTTTGTCAATGATTCCATCCATGAAACGGACAATCCTTCTCGCATATGCTGCCATGACAGCATCATGGGTCACCATGACGATGGTTATGCCCCGGTCTCGGTTGAAAACGGTCATAAGCTCCATTATTTCTCGGCTCCGGGCCGAATCGAGGTTCCCTGTCGGTTCAT
>CAYODW010000101.1:0-7646 GCA_964402865.1 uncultured Desulfonema sp.
TTCAACGGTTATCTCACGCATCATTGCCAGTCTTCCGGAAAGAGCGGAAACAAGCTTTATTGCTTCACATAAATCAACATCGCATACCGATTCATCGGCGCTGTGAGCAAAACTGTTGAGTCCTCTTATAATCTCATCTCCTCTCCGGACCTGTTTTATAATTTTTCCGGACACGATTTTAATTCGCACCGGGTCAATCGGTTTTCCCTTTTCAGCCATTGCGCAGAAGTCTTCAAGGAGTCCGGCGTTCTCATTTATAATAGCAAGCACATTTTTCAATTCGTGTGAAATAGATGCCGTCATCTTTCCAAAAAACTTCAGGGCATTTTCTCCATTTATATCCATTCTTGAAGTCACGGCCTACACCTTCTCCTTATTGATAAGAATCTCTTTCATTTTCCGAATAAGCTCGTCGATGTTAACCGGTTTTACAAGGTAATATTCAGCGCCTGATTCGCTTGAAGCAGCTATAAAATCTTCTTCCGATCCGTGGCCGGTCATGAAAATATACTTTAAATTCGGGTTTTTTTCCTCCAGTTTTTTCTTAACTTCAATACCGCCGATTCTGGGCATTTTAATATCCAGCACAGCCACATCATACGTTTTTGATTCGACGTTTTTTATTGCATCTTCTCCTGTTGTAACCCAGTCAGCTTCAATATCTCTTAAAGAAAGCCTTTCTGAGAGAGTCGACACAAGCTCTTTTTCGTCATCTACCAGCAATACCTTCATCGGTTTGTTACTCCTTCTTCCCCATCTTAAGCGGTATTGTGACAATGAAGCTCGAACCTTTGCCGACCTCGCTTTGCACCTCTATGCTCCCACCCAGTTCCTGAACAAGACCGTATGTTATTGAAAGGCCGAGGCCGGTTCCGCCCTGTCGTGTTTTAGTAGAAAAAAACGGCTCGAAAACCCGTTTCAGATCCGATGCAGGGATCCCGTATCCGTCGTCTGTAAAACTCACGGAAATCAGGTTCGCCCCTTCGCGTTTTGCCGTAACATCAAGTTTTCCGCCGTCTTTTACGGCGGCAAAAGCATTATTGATGATATTGAGGAAAATCTGCTGCAGTTTTCCTCTGTCGCTGTCAAACGGAGGAATGTCTCCGGGAACATTCACAGAAACCGCTATGCTCCTGTATTCCGCCTCCTTGGAAAGAAATCCGAGGACATCCTTTATCACCTCTTCAAGATTTATTGTCTGAACTTTGACATCGAGATGCCTTGCGAAATTGAGCAGTCGTTTTGTAATGGCGCCGCACCGGTCAACCGAAGAAAGCGCAGAATCGACAAGCGAGATCAGCTTTTTGTTTTCTTTAAATTCGTCCTTTATCGTGAACATGTCCTTTATAAGGCCGACCTTTTCATTGATAATCGCAAGTGGATTATTTATTTCGTGAGCCACGCCGGCGGCAAGCCGTCCTATGGAAGCCATCTTGTTCGAATATTCAACCTCATGGAGTGTCATGATCCGCTTCTGGTCCGCAATAAGTATTCTGTTAACAAGGTATGTTGCAACACTTAAAACCACAACGACTATAATTATTATGCTGGCAACAAGAAATCCGATGAGCTGAAAGCGGGTTTTCTGCCACGGCTTCATCAACTCTCTCTTTTGCTTTACGATCATAAGAATAAAGGGTGTGTCATGAATATAGGCATATCCTATTACAAGCTGTTTCTTGTCGGGGGACACACCTTCATATACGCGCGTTTTAGGAGAATATTCAGGAACAGAAAGGGGTATTCTATCCAATACATTTCCGTAATCCCTTGAAGGTGTCTGGAGAACACCGTCTTTATTTATCAGAAAAGAATCGCCCTCGCCGCTCACTTCAAGACCGGAAAGAAGCTCGTTGAACCTGTCGGTATCGATTGTAGCTCTTAAAACATAAAAGGAACCATTCGGAAGATGATGCCTGACCGCGATGACAATATGGGGGGTTCTCCGGAAACCCATGAAAACATCACTGACATTTACACCTATATTGGCGACATCTTTAAACCACTCCTGATCCCTGTAGTCGATGCCTTCAAGATTATATGGTCCGGCATAGGCCCTTTGCTTCCCGGATGAATCGATAACGCCAAGATCCACGAAACCGCCGAACCCTCGCTTTAAATTTTCCAGGATCTCGGAAAGCCTTTTCGGATCACGCAATGAATTATAACTGTTATCCCTTACCACAAAATCAAGGGCGGATCTTCTCTGGGCAAGAAAAAATGAAACTGTGCGCCATGTATTTGAAACAAGACGGGCTGTGCGAAGAAGAACTTCCGATTCAACAGAATGCTGCGTAACCCCATAATCAATCAGCGTAATAGAGACCAATGGTATCAGGGCTACAAGAGAGACCAGCACAACCGCAAGATTCCAGATGCGCCTGAAATTAAAGAGGTGTTTATACGGGCCGGCCGCAATATCCTGGTAATCCCAGAATTTCGGTTTCAGCTTTTCAATAATATTCATACACTATCCGAAGCAGCATTATTATTCTGAGCCTTCCGGACATAATAGCACAAAGGATTATGATTTTACCATTTATTTTGCGGCTTTCTTTATCCGTATTTTATCGTTAGCTTTCTTTAAGGTATCACTCAAAACTTCTATATCGACCGGTTTTTGCAGATATGCAAATGCACCCAGATTCATGCACAACTCCCTGTCAGCCTCTGTTCCGTGCCCTGTTAGAATTATCACCTCAATATCAGGATTGCTCTTTTTAACCCGCCTTAAAACTTCTATGCCGTTTATACCGGGCATCTTAAGGTCCAGAATCATGACTTCCGGTTCGTCTTCCGAAACAAGATTAAGTGCCGATTCTCCGTCATATGCAACAGCCGACCCCATGTCCCGCATGATGAGGCGCTCCGACAGAGTCTGCACAAATTCACGTTCGTCGTCCACAAGGAGCACTTTGGAGGGCATTTTAAAATCATATTTTCTGTATATATCCGTCTGGTAGTATCCCTCCCCCACTTTAGTTTCAACTGTCTTGACTCCCGGCACTTTGAGAGCGATATCCCTGAGCTCATCTTCAAGCTTGCTGAGCAGAAGAACATGCTTGTTTATTATTATTGTAACAGCGCCGTCTTTTGCCGAAATGCCGACAGTATGACCTTCACGGGCAAGGTGCATTTCCACTTTTGAGGCAAGGATAAAATTTTCGACAGCTTTTTTTGAACGGCTTGTCGGTTTTACGACTTCCTTTCCGGCATTATCCACTATAAGAGATACCGCCTTCTCAATATCCATCTTGTCCATCGGTATGACGAGATCGTACAGTGAGGAATCCCAGGGGTCATTTTTATTAAACAGGTTGCTTATCCATGCTATCCTGTCTTCATCCTGCTTATGAATAAGTTTTACAGCATCTTTTTCTGAAATCTTCTGCTCGGCGGCAGCATTAGATGCCCTGAACTTCATATCGGCAATAATACATACCCTTAACACATGGCTGATGCTTTTAGGAATGAGCCTCCCTGTAAAGCCTGAAATAAGGAGTTCACCATCTGACAGTTTTTCGGCTACGGCAAGCTTCAGCCAGGCGGTTGAAACCTCCTTTTCGTGCGTAAAATTATTAAAAACGGATTCTTTTGACGAGAAAGCTTTCATTATCTTGTTTGCCGGCACTCCTGACAGCCTGCACGCTTCGGCAACAATGTCTTTATCTGTTACGAGCTTATATCCTGTAGATAAAAGCACATTCTTAACAACAGGTTCTTCTTTGCAGAAGGTGCCGCTGAAAATAGTAATTACAGACATAAAAAACCTCCTTTTTTTATAATCTATTATCAGGCAAGACGGCATACCGTCTGAAGCGGACACGTGTCTTCCCTGTTGTCGGTGTGTGTCTGGTCATAAACCGAACATATGGCCTTTTCCATTGTTGGATATATGTGGTCCGGCCCGATTTTCTCAAGCAGATGCGTGTTTTTAAAAACGTTCATCACCGTTTCATTCACGCCGCTGAATGAAATATCGACTCCGCCGCTTCTTGTTCTGTCAACAACCAGAGATAAAGTCTCTTCACCCGACGCGTCAATATCATTAATGCCGTTGCACACTATCACAATATGCTTAAGGTTCTTTTTCGTCATTAGTCGTTCGGTGATTTTATCTTCAAGATAACTGGCGTTTGCAAAAAAGAGAGGTCCGTCAAAGCGAACCATGTCGATAAACTCACACTGTTTAAGTCCGAAAGCCTCCGAATCGCGGAGTGCTTCATCCTCATGACGCGACAGTGAAGCGACTTTCGGTCTCATGCTGTTGTAAAGAAACACGCCGAGCGACAAAACAACCCCTATCATGATACCCTTATCAAGGTGGGGAGCAAACACAAGTGTAAATATAAAGGATAAAATCGAAATAGCCCCGTCATACCATTTAGCTCTCCAGGCGTGCATGAAACCGGCCACATTTATGAGTCCGATCACAGCCATCATTATTACTGCCGCAAGAACTGACTGAGGCAGAAAATAAAGAAGCGGAGTAAAGAACATGAGCGTTATTAGAACCGCCGTACTGGTAAAAACGCTGGACAATCCTGTAACCGCTCCGGCCTGAAGGTTGACAGCAGATCTTGAAAATGATCCTGAAACAGGATATCCGTTTGAAAAAGAGCCCAGAATATTTGCGAGACCCTGCCCGATTAATTCCTGATTCGGATCAAGCCGCTGCCCCGTTTTGGCCGCCATTGCCTTTGCTATGGATATGGCTTCCATAAAACCGAGGAGAGATATTATCGCCGCAAACGGGAGAATCTTCAGAATAACTTTCAAATCGATTTTCGGCATCGAAAATTTGGGAAGTCCTTTGGGAATGGCGCCGACAACTTCACCTCCCCCGATCATTGTCAGCGCTTCGGTTTTAATTGGATTGTTGCCGACTTTTATCCGCCATATGCGGCCGTCTGTTTCAAGACCTTTAGGCGACTGCTTTACCGGATAAAATTTCATTTTGCCTTCCGGATCCTTGACGCCTGAAAACAAGAGATCTCTTATCTTTTCCCTGTAAATGCGTGTTTCAACCCTAAGAACCTCAATCTGTGTGGCGATTACATTTACATCCCGTTCCGCATCCAGAGCGGCAATGGGATCACCGTTTTTTTTCATCTCATCAAGAACGGCAACCGCCTCTGTCCGTTTTTCAGCAAGAGGCGCTGTTGCGACGACGGCTGCATTGAATTTTGATACAAGCTCCTGCGCCTCGGGATATTCTATGGCGGAAATATCCGTTTTGGCGTTATGGTCAAACCCGATTCCCCAGGATATGAGCGTCGTTACTGCAACAGCGACAAGCACATTGGGGATTTTTGGCGCGACTCTTTTAAGTCCGTACATAATCGCAAAGGCAAACGCTCCCATGAAGAAAGTTGGCCAGTGGGTGTAATGCATGGCGGCTTTTAAGACCTTTATGATCGTCTCATAATGATGCGGCGCATTATCGACACTTACGCCGAACATTTTTGAGAGCTGGGAAGTGGCTATTATTATTGCGGCGGCATTCGTGAAACCATTTACAACAGGATGGGAAAGAAAATTGACGACAAGACCGAGTCTTAAGACTCCGAGCGCAAACTGAAAGACCCCGACCATCAGAGCCATCAGTATCGCATATGCGATAAAGCCCTCGCTCCCCGCGGTAGCAAGCGGTTCGAGAGAGGCTGATGTCATAAGAGAGACGACCGCGACAGGACCTGTTGCGAGCTGTCGGCTTGAGCCGAAAAGCGCGGCAATCATCGGAGGGATGAAGGAGGCATAAAGCCCGTAGTATGGCGGCAATCCTGCCAGCTGGGCATAGGCCATGGACTGGGGAATAAGAACAAGGGCCACAGTCAGTCCGGCAATTGCATCAATTCTGAACGCTTCGAGACTGTACTTTTTAAACCAGGATAGAAAAGGAAAAATTCGGATCAGCATATTCAGCACCTATTCCATTATGTTATTTTTTCAGCATCCTTCTGCAGGATTCAATAAGTTCTCTGTAGAGCAAATTCGTATTGTAAAGGTTATAATTATTGAACCGGATAAGACCATCGACAGCGGCAAATATGATACAGGCCGTTTTCCTCGCGGGCAAATCGGCAATTGTGCCGTCTTTCTGTCCTTTTATTATAGCGCTCTCAAAAAGGTCTATAAAAGAACTGAATATGGCGTCAACATGCTCTTTGCATACGGAATTTACAGCAGCGAGGTCATAGGTATAATGCCTGTGCAGAACAAAAAACCAGTCCTCCATCTTACCCGGAAGACCGAGATAAAAAGAGACGGCGCCATCCATCATTTCCATGCCGGTTGAATACTTGTCGCCGTTGAAATGATTATTTATCTCTGTTGAAACGGTTTCCCTGATTCTTTCCAGTATTGATAAAAAGAGATCCTCTTTGTTTTTAAAATGATAAAAAATAGTGCCTTCGGCCGCCCCCGTGACCTTGGAAAGCTCAGCCATTGAAGTGTATTTAAAACCCTTTTCCGAAAACAGCCTTGCAGCCGCTTTCAGAATAGTCTCTTTTTTTGACAAACAGGCCTCCTGTATAACTGAAAAAAACCGACTGAGTACACAGTCGGTTTTCAATACATATATTGCCGATTCAAGTCAAATAAAAAGTCCTGGAGCTTTGCAGGTTATTTTTATTTACCGTTTATTGTAACCATGATTTCTTTGAAGCTTTCAACGGCTGCTTCCAGATTTGCTATGATATCGTTGGCCAAAATATCCGGGTCGGGCAGATTGTCGAGATCCGCAAGGCTTTTATCCTTGAGCCATGTGATATCCAGGCTGGTTTTGTCGCGGTTTACAATTTCATCATATGTGAATTTGCGCCAGCGGCCTTCCGGAGTTTTTTCCGGGTGCCAGGTTTCTTTGCGTTTATGCCTGTTTGAAGGGTTATAACACTCTATAAATTCCCGGAGATCTTCAAATTTTAATGGTGATTTTTTCAACGTGTGACGGATATTGGTACGGTAATCATATATCCAGACTTCGCTTGTCCAAGGGTCTTTACTGGCTGGTTTATTATCGAAAAACAACACATTGGCTTTGACGCCCTGCGCGTAAAATATGCCGGTTGGCAGGCGCAGGATCGTGTGCAGGTCCGTTGTTTCCAGTAACTTTTTCCTGACGGTCTCGCCCGCTCCACCTTCAAACAGTACATTATCCGGCACTACAACAGCGGCTTTGCCGCTTGTTTTAAGCATGGTGTGGATATGCTGCACGAAATTTAATTGTTTATTACTGGTGGTTGCCCAAAAATCCTGCCGGTTGTAAGTGAGGTCTTCTTTCTCCTGTTCGCCCTCTTCATTTGTAAAAGTCATGCTGCTTTTCTTGCCAAAAGGCGGATTGGTTAGCACATAATCCATAGGCGTGGCAACGGGGGCCACAAGCGAATCGGTCGGCAGGATAAATGTCTCGGAATCGATATCGCCGATATTATGCAGGAACATATTCATGAGCGCCAGCCTGCGCGCTCCCGCAACAATCTCGTTGCCGTAAAATGTTTTGTTTTTTAAAAACTCTTTTTGCTCTTTTGTCAGCGTGAAATTTTTCGTGTCGGAAATAAAATCATAGGCCGCAAGGAAAAAACCGCCGGTGCCGCAGGCAGGGTCGGCAATGGATTTCATTGGTTGCGGTTGTATGCAGGCAACCA
>CAYODW010000102.1:0-7481 GCA_964402865.1 uncultured Desulfonema sp.
TTTTGGAAAGGCGTTCCGCCTTTACCAATTTGAAATCTGAAATTTCAAATTTGAAGTTTATTGCCGAAAGTTGTTCACGCCAGTTGCGGGGCTGGGCTGATCAGTTGCAGAATTCGGATATCAAAGGCCAGCGGCACCTTACTGAAAAGACCCGGACAACATATACCGCAAAAAAAGATGCGGATGAATTTCAGAAGGAGCTTCTTGAGAAATTGCCGCCTAACCATCCGTTAAGGAAAGGGAAATAAAATGGAAACTAAACTTGCAGTTTTCAAAGGCAAAAAAATCAGAAAGACGATCCATAAGAATGAATGGTGGTTTTCGGTAACTGATGTAATTGGAGCGCTTACTGATAGCGCAAACTCCCGCGATTATTGGTTTAAAATGAAAATAAGAGTCAAAAACGAAGCTGGAGCTGAGTTGTCGACAATTTGTCGACAACTGAAATTAGAATCGTCTGACGGGAAAAAATATGAAACAGATTGCGCCAACACCGAAGGCATCTTCCGCATCATTCAGTCTATTCCATCACCCAAGGCAGAGCCTTTTAAGCGCTGGCTTGCCAAAGTCGGTTATGAACGGGTTCAGGAAATTGAAGATCCTGAACTGGCGTCCAAACGCACCAGAGCTATATACAAAGCCAAAGGTTATTCCGATGCCTGGATCGAAAAGCGTATGCGCGGCATTGCTGTTCGCGCCGAATTGACCGAAGAATGGAAAAACAGAAACGTGAAGGAGGAACCCGAATATGCTATCCTGACCGCAGAAATCTCAAAGGCCGCATTCGGTATGACCCCATCCGAATATAAAGAATTAAAGGGGCTGGAGCGTGAAAACCTCTGGGATCATATGACCGATCTGGAGCTGATTTTTTCCATGCTAGGCGAGGCCGCCACGACAGAAATCACGAGAACTCAGGATGCGCAGGGCTTTGCTGAAAATCGAACCGCTGCCCGTAAAGGAGGCCGAATTGCGGGCGAGGCGCGTGAGAATCTTGAGATCGAAACAAAAAGAAAAGTTGTAACTCCGGAAAATTACCTGATCGAACCTGAAAGCAGGAAAAGGCTGAAGAAATGAAAAAGCACCTGAACACCTTGTTTGTCACAACCCAGGGAGCTTACCTTGCCAAGGAGGGTGAAACTGTTGCGGTCAAAGTGGAACAGGAGGTCCGGTTGAGGATACCTGTCCACACTATCGGCGGCATCTTATGCTTTGGGAATGTCGGATGCAGTCCGTTTCTAATGGGTTTTTGCGCTGAAAACAATGTCGGAATCAGCTTCCTGTCTGAACACGGGCGATTTCTGGCGCGTATTCAGGGGCCGGTTTCCGGCAATGTCCTGCTGCGCCGCGAGCAATACAGAAAAGCTGATGATCCGGCTTTTTCAGCGGGAATCACAAGGGCTATTCTTACCGGGAAGATAGCAAATTGCCGTACGGTTCTCCAACGGGCTTTGCGGGATCATTCGGAAAAAATAGATGCCGGTCAAATAACCGATACTGTGAAGCGGATGAACTATCATCTTGAATTGCTGAATAAGGATCATCCTCTTGATGTTTTGCGCGGCCTGGAAGGAGATGCCGCACATATATATTTTAACGTTTTTGATCATCTTATTGTGACGCAAAAAGATTCGTTTACATTTCATGAAAGAAACCGAAGGCCACCTCTTGATAATGTAAATTGCCTGTTGTCGTTCATCTATACACTTCTGGCACATGATGTCCGGTCGGCTCTTGAATCCGTGGGGCTTGATCCGGCAGTCGGTTTCCTGCATCGGGACCGACCAGGAAGACCAAGCCTTGCCCTTGATCTTATGGAGGAATTCCGTCCTTTTCTGGCCGACCGGCTGGCTCTTTCTCTGATTAACCTGCGCCAGGTTCAGGAAAAGGGTTTTACAAAAACCGATACCGGAGCGGTTATAATGAATGATGATACACGCAAAACACTTCTTGTGGCTTATCAGGAAAGAAAAAAGGAAGAGATATATCACCCTTTTCTTGACGAAAAGATAACCATCGGTATTCTGTTTCATGTCCAGGCACTGCTGCTGGCCCGATATCTTCGCGGAGATATTGACGGTTATCCGCCGTTTATCTGGAAATAAGGAGGATAAAATATGTTTGTGCTGGTAAGCTACGATGTTGCAAACCAGGAGGGCGCGGGAGCTCGCCGGTTGAGAAGAGTATCAAAAGCCTGTCAGGATTATGGTCAGCGTGTTCAATTTTCGGTTTTTGAGTGCATCGTCGATCCTGCACAATGGGCTGTGTTGCGGCAGAGGCTGATAGACGTCATTAATCCTGCTGAAGACAGCCTCAGATTTTATTTTCTGGGGTCAAACTGGAAGCGCCGGGTTGAACACATTGGAGCAAAAAAATCGATAGATCAGGAAGGGCCGTTGATTGTTTGAGGCTGTCCGCGAACCTGAAGCTAACATGTTTTTACCGGAAACTTCGCGTTGGTTTTAACTGCTTATAATAATTAGTGTAATTTTAAATACGATTTTTGTTGCATGTTTATCAAGTGTATATAAAGCAAAGATTCGCAGAATACGATTATTATATTCTGAATATTTAGCTATTTGATATTCAGACGGTCGCGCCCCGCGCGGGCGCGTGGATTGAAACGGGTGTACCCCGCCCCTGACAATAAGCATTCTTTGTCGCGCCCCGCGCGGGCGCGTGGATTGAAACCTCTTAACGAAGGCGGAAGGCACAAGGCGAGAGCCATACGGCGCGTTCCTTGAATTAGTTCATGTTGCAATATAACACTTAATATGCTTAAATAACTATGCTATTTGAATTGGATCTGGGAAAAAGTCTTGCCGATAAAACTTTATACATATTAGATTAAAACATGACATGTCCGGAGAAATAAATCATGAGCTTTACCGTTAACGAAAAGTTGCTCGAAGTGCGGGAACATGACAAAGAGGGATATTTACCTCTTGTTGACTACGAATCATGGCGGGTTGCAATCCTGAATTTCAGCGATGATCTTCTGCCGGAAAACATCAAAACCATGCAGAGGCATAATGAAACCGACGAGGTGTTTGTTCTTCTTAATGGCCGATGCATACTCTTTATCGGTGACGGAGATAAAAAAGTTACGGATATCTTCGCGGAAAATATGCAGCCGTTTAAGATTTACAACGTAAAAAAATCGGTCTGGCATTCGCACACGTTGAGCAGAGACGCGAAATTGCTGATTGTTGAGAATAGAAATACTACCTTTGATAACTCCCCGTTTTGTCCCCTTACCGGCATGCAGCGGAAAAGGATCGCTGATATGACCCTTAATCTGTGGATTGATGAAGGCATATGATAAAACCGGCTTGATTTTGCCGATTTTTTATAATGTTGAACAGTAAACAAGGAGCAAATTATTCTGGACACGAAGACATTTTCCATGATACCCATCCGGAAATATGAATTTAGTCGGTTAGGTAATAAGTTGTTGTGAGAGTCGATTGTTGTTTTCTGCACTATATTGAGAGGAATTAAAATGCCCCAGGCGCGCAAGAGCACGGAAATAAGAAAAAGGGAGATAATAGAAGCCGCAAGGAAACTTATTTTCAAAAAAGGCAGCGAACATGTTACGGTAAATAATATATCAAAGGAGGTTAAAATCTCCGAAGCCGCGATCTACCGCCATTTTCGCAATAAGAAGGAGATTCTTTCCTTTCTTGCCAGCCATATCACTGAAAGCCTGATTCATGACATTGATTCGGCGGAGCAAAGCCATCTTTCATCACCTGATAATATCGGAGGGATACTAAGAACACATCTTTCCAAAATTGAACAGAAGCGGGGGATTTCATTTCAGGTTATTGCCGAGATTATAAGTTTCGGCGACAGGAAGTTAAACAAGCAGGTATATGATGATATACAAAATTACCTTCAGCGTTTCAGAGCGTTGCTGGAGAACGGAATTAAGGCCGGGTTGCTAAGGGAAGATATCGATTCCGAAGCAACGGCGCTTCTTTTATTTGGAATGATTCAGGGGCTTATCAATACGTGGGCCTTGAGCAATTACAGCTTCGACCTTACTGAACGATACGACGCGCTGTGGAATGCTTTCCGCCAGATGGTAATCCGGAATTGATGTTTATAAGTCAGGCTTAGAGACTTAAATTCATCCGAATTTCTTCATGACTGCCATTACAATAGTATAACCAATTGCAATCATGGTAGCGCTTATGAAAAACCAGCGCAGGTATTTACCGATTTTGCTCTGTGAACCCGACTCTTCTTTTGTTCCTTCTTCAAATGTTTGTTCTTCAATCATTAATACAATCCTTTCACGGCATGATAAAAAAGCACGCTTTAATGTTAGTTAATGTTAACTTATAATAATGCATCCTTGTTCTGCTTGTCAAGTTTTTATTCAGGAGTTGTCAAAAGTGCCTAATTTGTCTGGGTTTACAGCACATGATCTGTGCGGTTTGATATGGTCACCTATGGAGAGAACAAATTAGACGGACGAGGTTGCAGCAGGAGAGCCGGCTGAACAAAAACAGCGTGCGTTAATCCCAAATAAAGCGCGTTTGATTATTTAGTGTCCATCCGGAAACCAAATTTGGACACTTGTAAGTTTCCAATTCGGAAATAGGCAATTTGGGGCAAGCTCAAGAAAATCAAGGGATTGCGCGGAGACATACGCATTGTATGTCGCACAAGAAATCCCGCAGATTGACACAGAGATCGCACAAAAGGGCCATTTCCGCATGTAAACTATTTAATCTTTATCCATAACAATCTTGCAATATCTGACCCGGTATTTTTCCATTCTGATGGCATTAAGGATGTGAGATATACAACATCACCGGGGTTTAAGGAGTGAATGATTTTATTTATCTTCATATGCAATTTACCGGAAAGTAAATATCCGAACTCTTCACCTTTATGGATAAAGAAATGAGCGGGAATTTTTTTGTGCGGTGGGATCTCAATAATAAATGATTCAGCTTTAGGTTCAAAATCAGCGGGTGTCAGCATTACGCCTTTGATACTCCCATTTGGAAGCCCGGGGAATTGAATATCAGTATTTTCCGAAGCAGGAAATATAAATTTGCCTGCAATGCCGACCGTTTCTTTGAACAGAGAACTTATATCTATGGAAAGGACTTCTGCCATCTTAATCAGAGCAGGGAGAGACGGAAATATCAGGTTGCTTTCCACCTGTGATATATTGCTCGGGGTTACTCCTACAAATCTTGCAAATTTAGTCTGAGAAAGTCCATGCTTGGTTCTGAGTTCTTTTAAACGCGTTCCTATGTCGATTCCGCTTTTAGTCTGCTTGTCAAAATGAAAGGTTATTCCAAGATCTTTAACCCGGTAATTATAAGACTTGTTTAACATATCAAGATTGCGCTTTTCGGCTTTTATTAGAGTAAGCGCTGTTTTACCCCTTTTTACCGATAGATCTATTGCCACCTGTGCTATCTGGTTGATCTGAGCTCTTAAACGCTGTGAATGAGCGCGTTTTTCTATAATCCAGTAGGCGATTGTATTCAATTCATAAAGGCGGGGACATGCGTGTGAATAAAAACTTATTATATGCTCTTCTCCATTCCATAATTCCTGCATGCCTGTTATGCTTTCGAAGACAAGCCTGACATCTCCTTCCATTGCCGAGTGTAATTTGTAAAGAGCATCAGAAACATTATCTGGTTTGCGAGGATCTTTTACCGGTGTTATACCGCAGGTAAGTTCTGTTGTATTGCTATAAAAATCAAGAAAAACTTTCGAACCTGCTCCTTTTCCATATGTAAAGCAGTCAAGAATGGTGAGTAAAGGGTAGTCTCCCAGGGCGCCAAGCTTTTCAAGGAGATTTCTAGGAGATCTGTCAAAGCTTACATATATAATGGATTTACTTTTTGCCTGGGATTCCTTAATGAAGTTTAAACAAAAGACTCCGGCAAGACTTCCGGCATCATCATGCCATACCACATTGTCGCCGATATAAAGTCCATCAAGCAATCGATCTAATTGTCTGACGCCTGAACCTACTCTAAGTTTTTCATGAATCATATACTTATACCTCGAGTTATAGGTTAAATTTGTGTCTACGGAATAGGGGGGTTATTCTTCGGGAGATTATTAATCGACAAATACCTGTCACTTTCATGAGTCAAGATAACGTAATTGGATTAAAAAGACCAGAATTTTTTATTAATGACTCTGTAGCCGAATGGACCTACCCTGAATCATTTATAATGTTACAGGTAAGGGAATCAACCGAAAGATGGGCTGTTCCGCCATGCACATCCAGCACGAAGACCCAGGTGGCTCCGTTTTTATGCAAAACAGCACCATAGAAATACTTTTTTATGAAGTCATCAAGGCTGGAGCATCCCGTACCCATGTTCCCCGTGAAGGGACTGATCAAGGCCGGTGAGTTCTTTTTCCCTGTCGAGTCTGAATCTAAATATTTTTTCAACGATAATGCAGATACAAAGCGTTCCGAGCGCTGCAAAGAGAATCGTTGCACCGAGCCCTTTGGCCTGGACAAAAAACTGGTTAAACATGGTCCAACTTGATCCTGCGGCAGTCGATGCGTCTTCCATCCAGCTCTCCCTGATGAAAAAGCTCAACATCAGAACCCCGAGGCCGCTGCCCACTCCATGAATCCCGAAACAATCCAAAGAATCGTCATATCCGAGTTTCAATTTGGCGCTTAACGCATAATAACAGGCCATTGAAGAGCAGGTGCCAAGAATAAGGGCTCCATAAGGTTTTACCACACCGGCCGCCGGAGTGATAGCCACAAGCCCGGCAAGTATGCCCGATGCAAAACCCAGAGAGGTTGCTTTACGATAAATAATCGCTTCGATAATTATCCAGGTCAATGCCCCGCTGGCAGCTGACAATTGGGTCATGGTCAGGGCCCGGGCGGTTGCCAGTCCGCTTTGAACAGTTGATCCTGCATTGAAACCGAACCAGCCGACCCATAGAAGCCCGGCACCCATCATTGTCATGACCAGATTATTCGGCTGCATGGTCGTCTTGGGAAAACCTTCCCGTTTTCCTAAAAATAATGCTACAACAAGGGCGCTGACACCCGCTGACACATGAATCACAAGACCTCCGGCAAGATCAATCACACCGGCTGCGCCTGTATTAAACAACCACCCATCCGGCGCCCAGACCCAGTGACACAGGGGACAGTAAATCAATAGAAACCAAAGCGCGATAAAAACACAATAGCTCCTGAAATACACCCGCTCCGCAAGCGCACCGCTGATCAGCGCAGGTGTAATGATAGCGAATTTCCCCTGGAACATGGCAAGGACATATTCGGGCACACCATTGACCATGGCATCATCGATTCCTTTGAGAAAAAAATAATCATTGCTCCATCCGACAAATCCTCCCAGCACGTTTTTCCCGAAGGTCAAGGCATACCCGCAGACCGCCCACAAAACACCGATAAGTGCCATAGCGACAAAACTGTGCATCATGGTTCCTAAAACATTTTTAGT
>CAYODW010000103.1:0-7413 GCA_964402865.1 uncultured Desulfonema sp.
GCGTCATGATCCAGCCGCCCAGAGAAGAATATTCGAAAGACTGCGGAAAGTGACCCAGGGTAAAACCCTTTACCCTCAGCCTTGCCTCGAGTTCAGGTCCAAGAACACCTGCTTCAAAGGTTGCAAGCAGGCTTTCCGTATCAATTTCAATCAGCCTGTTAAGCCTTCTTAAAGAAAGGCTGAGCACAGGCCGCCCGGTATCGGGTATTTTAAGATGCCCGGCAACGCTTGTCCCCCCGCCGTAAGGAACAAGCACTATCCCGTTTTCTCCGGCAAATTCCATCAGATCATCAAGCTCTCCCACCGTCGATGGGAAAGCGACCCCATCCGGGAATTTGTTCAGAGTGCCGCACCTGAGATCTATCCAGTCCGGCATGCTCTGCCCGTGGGCATGGTGAATCCTTGTTTCCGGATCCACAGACACAAAATCATGTGAAGGCACATTTGAAGCGGGCACTCGTTCCAGAATCTTTTCAAGAGTGCTGTCTTCTCCGGGAGATCCTTCTCCAATTAGACCTTTTAGTATTTCAAGCCCCTTTTCGGGAAGTTTGACATTAACCGAAAGATCACCCCACCCGTTCCATCGTCGCATTTACCACACCCCGTCCATATGCGCTCTGCAATGCGGGCACATGCCATTTTCAACCGCATTTATTTTCACATAAAACCCGATTCTTTCGATAAGCATTTTACCGCAGTTGTAACAGAATGTGCTTTCACCCTCTTCTCCCGGCACATTTCCCGTATAGACATATTTCAAACCGCATTTCATTCCGGTCTTCCTTGCCGAAACAAGTGTTTCAAGAGGCGTTGAAGGGCGGTTTTCAAGCTTGTATGTGGGATGGAACCTGCTTATATGCCATGGAGTCTCCGGGCCAAGTGAATCAGCAATAAAAATGGCGAGTTCTTCAATCTCTTTTTTATCATCGTTTAAGCCCGGAATAAGCAGGGTTGTGACTTCCACAAAAATGCCGCAAGACTTCATATCAACCAATGTTTCCTTGACATTTTCAAGTTTTGCTCCGCACATTTTTCTATAAAAATCCTTATTATATGCCTTCAGATCCACATTTGCCGCATCAAGAAAGGGCCGCATCATGCCAAGAGCCTCTCTCGACATATAGCCATTTGTTACAAAAATATTCTTTAAACCTTTTTCTCGGGCAAGAATCGCCGTATCCCTTGCAAATTCAAAAAAGACCGTAGGTTCAGTATAGGTATAGGAGATGCTCTTGCATTTTCCTTTTACCGCTGCAGAAACAACATCTTCAGGAGAAAAATTTTCCCCTATTATTAAGCCCTTGTAATTTAGAGGCATCTGGGAAATATCCGCGTTCTGGCAGAAAAGGCATTTGAAATTGCATCCGGCAGTTGCAATCGAATAGGAGAGACTTCCGGGCAGGAAGTGAAAAAGGGGTTTTTTCTCTATGGGATCAATGTGCCCTGCTATAAGCTTTCCGTAAACCAGGGTATTTAGAACCCCTTCCCTGTTTTCACGTACACCGCATATTCCCCGCTTGCCGTCTTCTATGATACAATTGTGTTTGCATAGATTGCACCTGACTTTGTTATCCTTAAGATGTTCGTAAAGAAGGGCTTCCACAAGGTCTCTCCTTATGACGGCTTATCCCGCCACAGCGCTGCTGGTCTGTTTCGGGTAGGTGATTGTAAGAGGCGTTGTTCTGAATCTCGGAACAAGCGTGACCACCATGCCTGCAAATGATCCGAACGGATATTTTTTTGCTATGTTGGTTTGATCAAGCTTATCAGCGATTATCTGTGCGGGAAAAGAAAATCTGTTTACCGTTCCCCAGGATATTGGGACATCTCCCAGCAAGCCTCTTAAGATCTTCTTGATTTCCCAAACGTTAAAAAATCTTGCATGCCTGTAAACCGACTCGGAAAAAAATCCTTTAGCCCGCATGCTGACAAAATTAATAGACAAACTGTTTAGAAACCCTATGAATATCTTGTCTTTTGCTACCCTGCAGGCTTCTTCTATAGCTTTTTCAGGATTATTAACAAACTCCAGAGACGTGAAAAAGGAGGCATAATTGAAAGAATTATCGTCAAACGGAAGGTCTTCGGCAAAGCCCCGGCGAAGCTCAGCCCGGTTTCCCAACTTAATAAAAGCAGAATCTAGCATCTCCTGTGATGGATCAATTCCGGTTGCGGAAAGCCCCATGTCTATAAACGGAATAAGGCTTTCTCCTGTCCCGCAGCCAATATCAAGAACTGTTTCCCTCCGGGCAGGCTGAAGCATCTCTATCATCAGCTTTTTTTCGAGAATTGAAAAAAGCCTGTTATCCGGTTTTTCAAACCACTGGTCGTATTCTTTGGTATCTTTATTGTTAAACACGTAACCCATGGTGGTTCTCTGCCAATATATAAAAATATGTGGTTCTTCTCCCATTTATTTGGGAGAAAGGGGTCAATGATTCGAGGATTCAAGGGTTAAAGTCCGTCAGGCTTCTTTAACTGATGCCGTTCCTTCCGGTTTTTTCCGGCTTTTTCTTCTAAACCGGCGCTTCTTTTTCGGCTTCGGTTTTTCTCCCTGTGCTTCGGCCGGTACCATATCGGTTTTTGGCTCAATGGCCGATTCTGCAATTTCTTCAACTTCCAAAGCCAAATCCACCTTTTCTTCTATTTGGCCCTCAGGAGCAAAACCAAAAAAACTACCCGGGAAATGATCTTTTCTTGGTTTTTCTTCAAGCGCTTTTACAGGCCGCCTTGCGGGAGTACTTGCCGGAAAGCTTTTTTGCTTATCCCGCCCCCGGGCAAATCTATCTTTTGTATCTTTTCCATGCCTTTTTCCGGTAAAAACAGGCTTGCTGGTATCTTCAACGAACCAGTCGTCTTCAGGCCAGACTACAGGAATTTTGTGGCCCAGCTTGGTTTCTATGCCCTCGAGGTACAATACAAAATCCTCGCACGCGAGAGAGATTGCAATTCCGTCTTTACCGGCTCTGGCGGTGCGCCCGATCCTGTGAATATAGTTCTCGGCGTCCTGAGGCAGATCATAATTAATTACATGGGTTATATCTTCAACATGAATTCCGCGGGAAGCAACGTCTGTCGCAACCAGAATCTTTATGCCCCCATTTTTAAATCGCTCCATCAAATTAAAACGCTGGCGTTGAGGCAGATCTCCTGTTATTCCCTCGGCAGGATACCCGTTTCTTTTCAGCTTTTCCGCCACCCATTCGACTCCCGATCTTGTATTGACAAAAATAAGAGACCTTGACCAGTTTTCTCTCTTAAGAAGACCGAGCAGAAGAGAAAACTTGGAATCTTTACCGACATGAAACAGACTCTGATTTATACCATCAACAACCACTTCTTCAGGCGCAACAGAAATGAATTCCGGCAGATTCATATATTCATAAGTCAATTCCAGGACACTGTATGAAAGAGTTGCCGAAAAAAGCATGGATTGCCTTTTTTGATAATGAGGAAGCTTCTGCAGGATATAACGCATATCTTTTGAGAAACCGAGGTCAAGAAGGCGGTCGGCTTCATCGATCACAACGATCTTTATTTCTGCTGTTTTGAAAATCCCCTGCTTGAAATAATCGATGATTCTTCCGGGAGTGCATATAACTATATCAACTCCTTTGCGAAGTATATCGGCCTGTTTCTGATAATCGACCCCCCCAACAACCTGAGCGTGGGATAATCCGGTGTAGCGGCAAAGAACACCGGCTTCTTCATCGATTTGCTGAGCCAGTTCCCTTGTTGGAGCTACGATAATAGCCGATGGAAAACCCGCTACTCTGTCCTTAAACTCCAGAATGCGGGACATGACCGTAATCAGGAATGCCGCAGTTTTTCCTGTTCCTGTCTGTGCCTGGCCTGCAACATCTTTTCCTGTAAGCGATAAAGGCAATACTCTGGCCTGTATGGGTGTGCAAAATGAAAAGCCCGAATCCTTTATTCCCATGAGTATCTCGGAAGGCAAATTGAATTCCTCAAAACTGACGCTTGTCAGGAAGTTCGGTTTTTCAGCACGACGCGGAACTTCCAATTCCGGAAGTTCATGTTCATCTGTCATTTTTTCCTCGTTCTGTTGTAAAAATAATTGAAAAGTTTGATTTAATATGGAGAATTATACACCTTTGCATTTTTAATGCAAGCGAAGGATTGATATTATCCTATTGTTTTGACATTTTACAGTCATAAATATTAGTATAATGTCCATCCGGAAACCAAATTTGGACACAGTTGGGTTGAGCGAGATGATATAAATTTTATAAAGTCAGGAATAAAAATGAAGGATTTCTTTAAAGTTACAGATCTGGAAAAAGTTCTTGAATATGTATCTTTGTTTCAAACCGTCGGAACAGAGCGGATTTCCCTGCGGGATACACTTGGAAGAGTACTTGCCGAAAACATTATATCCGACATAGACCTTCCGGGATTTTCCCGCTCAACCATGGACGGATATGCCGTAAAAGCTTCGTCAACATTCGGAGCATCTGAAGAAAATCCCGCGTATCTTAATGTTGTCGGTTCGATAGCGATGGGTGAAGCACCTTCCTTTTCAGTTGAACAGGGAGAAGCCGCCAGAATATCAACAGGAGGCATGCTCCCGAAAGGCGCGGACAGTGTTGTTATGATTGAACACACTGAAATTCTGGATGAAAAAACAATCGAGGCATACAAGAGCGCAGCACCCGGGCAGAACGTGATTGAAAAGGGAGAGGATTTTACAGAAGGAAACGTTATTCTTCATGCCGGACGAAAAATAAGGCCGCAGGAAACAGGTCTTCTTGCCGCTTTCGGAAAAGAACAAGTGAAAGTCTTTAAAAGACCTGTTATCGGCATAATTTCAACGGGAGACGAGGTTGTGCCTGTTTCTGAAATACCGAGTCCCGGAAAGATACGGGATATAAACACCTTCAGCCTTTCAGGCCAGATAATCGAGTCGGGCGGAATACCCTTGACTTTCGGAATCATAAAGGATGATTATAATGATCTTCTGACATCTTGCAGGGAAGCTCTTTTGCAGTCCGATATGGTTTTGATTTCTGGAGGAAGCTCTGTAGGAACCCGCGATTTTACAATTGAAGTTCTCTCAGCTCTTCCCGACTCTGAAATAGTTGTTCATGGAATCTCAATCAGCCCCGGAAAACCGACAATTCTGGCAAGATCAGTCAATAAGCCCGTATGGGGACTTCCGGGGCACGTGGTTTCCGCCATGATAGTTTTTGCCGCGGTGGTAAAACCTTTTATTGAAAAGATAAGCGGATTTTCACAAGAGCAGAAAAACCGGTTTCCCTTTTCGGCGCGCCTTACAAGAAATGTCTCTTCGGCTCAGGGAAGAACGGATTACATCAGAGTCAGATTAACCGAAAAAGAGGGCGTTCTATGGGCGGAGCCCATTCCGGGTAAATCCGGGCTCATAAATACAATGATCAAAGCGGACGGATTGATTGAGATAGGCAAGAATGTTGAAGGGATTGAAAAGGGTACCGAAGTCAGGGTCTTTCCGTTGTGATTTTTTACAAAGCCTTTTGAAGAGGAGCATATAATGGGTGAACGCAATGTTTATTTGAAGATGAAAACTCTTGAAGAAGCAAGAGAGATACTTTTTACGCGATTTTCTCATATCGCAAGTCTTCCCGGCGAAACAGTGCCGGTTCCGGATGCTGTCGGCCGGGTCACTGCTGAAGCTGTCAGCGCAAGGCTTTCATCTCCCAATTTTCATTCTGCTGCTATGGACGGCATAGCCGTAAAAGCTGAAAATACTTTCGGAGCCAGCGAGACACGCCCGAAACAGCTTATCATAAACAAGGATGTCTTTTTTCTTAACACAGGACACGTGCTTCCCAAAGAGACAAACGCAGTCATAATGATAGAACATGTAAATATTCTTGATGAAAACAGAATAGAAATAGAAGCTCCTGCCGTACCCTGGCAGCATGTAAGAAAAATGGGAGAAGATATCGTTGCAACCGAGCTTTTGTTTCCTCAGAATCACATTATAACTCCTTACTGTGTAGGCGCGCTTCTTTCCGGAGGTATTTTCTCGGTTTCAGTAAGAATAAAACCAAGGATATTGATAATTCCGACCGGGTCGGAGCTTGTTGACTGGAACGATTCGGATATCAATGAACTCAAGCCGGGGCAGGTGCTTGAAACAAATTCCTTTGTTCTCGGAAAACTCGTTGAGTCTTCAGGCGGTGTTTATGAAAGACATGATAAAATAAATGATGACGCCGGAAAAATTAAAGAAGCTCTCTTAAAAGCTGTAAAGAGCGAATACGATATCGTTCTTATCATAGGCGGATCATCCGCCGGATCCGAAGATTACTCAAAAAGCATTATACTTGAAACAGGCGAGGTGCTTGTTCATGGAGTCACAATAATGCCGGGAAAACCGGTTGTAATAGGCGCCGTAAATAATAAACCTGTTTTTGGAATACCCGGTTATCCGGTATCGGCCATAGTTGCCTTTGAACAGTTTGTCCATCCCGCAATATGCCGAATGCTCGGACAACCCGAGAAAGAACGGCAAAAAACAGAGGTTATGCCCGCAAAGAAGATCGCTTCCAAACTGGGTGTGGAAGAATTCCTGCGGGTAAAGCTTGGAAAAGTCGGGAGCAAGGTAATAGCAACGACCCTTCCGAGGGGTGCGGGATGCATCACAACGATTACCGAAGCGGATGGAATTATCCGCATACCTAATCATATTGAAGGAATAAATGCGCATGAGCCTGTTATGGCGGAACTTCTGCGCCCGCTTTCTTCAATAAACAATACAATCGTTGTTGTCGGAAGCCATGACAACACTCTCGACCTTCTTGCGGACAGAATAAAGGTAAGGCATAATAATCTGACTCTCTCTTCAAGTCACGTGGGAAGTATGGGCGGTCTCATGGCAATAAAAAACGGGGTATGCCACCTTGCGGGCTCACATCTTCTCGACACAGCAGACGGCTCATATAACGTATCATACATAAAAAAATATCTTCCGGATATGAGTATAAAGCTTGTCAATCTTGTATTCAGGGATCAGGGACTCATTGTTGAAAGGGGAAATCCAAAAAATATCAAGGGAGTCGAAGATCTTGCCCGTGAAGATATCACATTTATCAACCGGCAGGGCGGCTCCGGAACAAGAATACTTCTTGATTACAGGCTGAAGCAGACCGGAACAGATCCAAAACGGATAAAGGGATACGACAATGAAGAATTTACCCACATGTCGGTCGCTGTCGCAGTTCTGAGCGGGTCAGTCGATGTGGGTCTCGGCATATTTGCCGCCGCAAATGCCCTTCATCTTGATTTTATACCTGTTGTTACGGAACAGTATGATCTTGTCATCCCCGAACTCTTTCTTGAAACTGAAAACATAAAAATTCTTCTTGAAACAATAAACACGGCGGATTTTAAAAAGCGCGTTGAGGCATT
>CAYODW010000104.1:0-7228 GCA_964402865.1 uncultured Desulfonema sp.
TCGCACAAAAGGGCCATTTCCGGATGGAAACTAATTGATAAAAGAAAATCTTGAGTTCAATAACATAGCATGATATGTTTTATAGTAATAAAAATCCATATTTCAGAAGGCTACAGGGTGTTTTTTATATTTAGTCGGGAGGATAATATTGTATGAAAGCTTTAATCGGCGGAGCCTTTGTGTCTGCACTGGGAATAGTTTTGCTTGTTATCTGGTGGGAAGAATTTCTGATGATTCTTTCAGGAATTCTTCCGGTATCCCTTGTTCTGGGCGGGGGTCTCGCCATTTATCTCGGATTTGATGAATTGAAAGAAAACTGGAATAAAGAAAATATCATTTCCGGCTCTTCGGGCAGCGAAGTGGAAAAGTACAAGCAGGAGATTGATGAACTGAAAAAAGAGATCGAATCACTCAAGAAAGGATAGAAATAGTTTTTCCGGAAAACGCCTTATTTTGTTTTTTTTACAGCCTTGTTTGCAAGATAATCCGCCCGTTCATTGCCTTCGTGGCCGGCATGCCCCTTGGTCTTGATAAGTTTCAAATCTTTAAATCTCTTCATTGATTTTTTAATTGAATCTATCAAATCCCCGTTTTTTTTTGCCTTCCAGTTTAAAGTCAGGACGCCTAAAGCATAAGTACTGTCTGTAAAGATTCTTACCGGCTTTTTTGTAGTTTTAAGTTCAAGAAGGGCGGCTTTTATTGCCTCAAGCTCCGCGATATTGTTGGTCGCAAGTCCGATGTCTCTTGAAAGTTCTTTCTCATGTTTTCCGAAACGAAGAAGAACGCCTATGCCTGATGGACCGGGATTTCCGGATGATGCGCCGTCCGTATAAATGGAAATGGCATCTTCGGGTATATTATCATCAGGAGATGGAAAACTGTCGCGACTTTGTTTCTTTTTCTTTTGGGGCAATGCCGGTTTTTGATCACCGCTTATTTGAAGTGTATCAGGCTTTTCTACAGGCTCCAGCCTGTTTTCATAAACCCAGTATTCGTATTCCTGTTTCACATTGTATTTGATTAGGACTTTTCCGTTTTTAATTACAGGGCTGTTATCCGGATAAAAAGCCTGCCAGACCTTGTTCTCTCTGAACATCATCCTTTTCCACGATATGTTGTTATTTCTAATGATTACGGCTCTGTCATGATCAGACATAAAGGTGATATTTCCGGCTTATGTGAAGGTATTCCTCAATCTCGGCTTGCCATGTTTCTTCAATTTCATCGATTTGATACTGGTTTTCAATTGCCATCCGGATAGTCGAATTTCCGGTAATAAGGTCAACGGGTAATTTTTCAAATTCATATTCGTACGGGGGAGCTTTCCATTCGAATTCCTTAGCATGATTGAGGAATACTGCCTGAAGCAATTTAAGTGTCGAAAGGAAGGGCTTATATTTATACGGATCGGTAACGTGTATCTGGAATCCCCTGCATGGTTTACCAGTCCATTTATTTGATGTGGGTTCGAATACCAGGGGTCTTAAAACTGCGCCTGGCAAATAGTTGCCTCCCAAAGCTGAAGTTATTTTTCCGGTGTCAATGTACGGGGCGCCGAAAATTTCAAATGGCTGGGCTGTGCCCCGACCTTCAGACACATTCGTGCCTTCCCATATTACCTGACCGGGGTAAACAATTGAGGAGACAGGAGTCGGAAGGTTAGGTGAAGGCGGAACCCAGGGAAGTCCAGTGTCGCTGAAAAACATTGTTCTTTTCCAGCCTTTCATGGGAATAACTTCAAGATCGCAGTCTATTCCGAAATGATTATTGAACAAGAAGGCCAGTTCGCCTATCGTAAGCCCATGGCGCATAGGTATGGGATAACGCCCGACAAATGATATGAATTGAGGCGACAGACAGTTTCCTTCAACAATTTCACCTCCTATCGGGTTAGGACGGTCGAGAATGACTACTTTTTTGCCGAATTTTTTTGCTGCTTCGAGACAGTAGGACATCGTATAGATAAAAGTATAAACGCGGGTGCCGGCGTCCTGAAGATCTACTAAAAGGACATCTATCGGTTCGAACATCTCCTTTGTAGGAATACGGGTTTTGCCATAAAGACTGAAGACAGTTATACCGAGCAGGGGATCGACCATGTTATAGGATTCAATCATGTTGTCCTGCTTTTCTGAAAAAAAACCATGTTGAGGGGAATAGAGAACGGCAAGTTTTCGTGGTAATTTAAAGTTTATCAATTCGCGGGCATGGTTGAAATTTCTGTCAACTGAAGCCGGGTTACACAGAAGGCCCAGACGTTTATCCCGAATAAAAGATGGTGGGGAATCAATAAAATTTTCAAGACCTGTAAAAACTGGAACCATCCTGTTTAGAATCTCCTTTTGCTTTGTCTCTATCATAACAGAATTTCAAAAGGCAAGGTATCCTTAATATATTTAAGGATCATCTCCAGTGCATCAAATTTCTTGACATCAGTATAATTAAAAAATACAAGTCAAAGTTATCAGTAAATATCTTGGGTTATTTAAATATGCAATTGATTGAATTTAAAGACATATATTCGGGTTTCCCGATTTTTTCGTCCTGGTCGGTGTAAATGGATATCCTGCTTGAAGGAATAATCATAATTGTCGGAAACTACGGGAGCGGCAAAACAGAGATTTCAATAAATCTTGCGGTAAACAGAAAACTTGCGGGGATAGACGTAAGTGTTGCGGATCTTGATCTTGTCAATCCTTATTTTCGTGCGCGAGAGGCGAGGAAGCAACTTTCAGAACTCGGGATTGGTATTATTTTGCCTTCGGATAAATACCTTCAGGCCGACCTCCCCATATTAACACCTGCCGTTGCGGGGCTCATAAGAAAGCCCAGCAGGCTTACCATACTCGATGTCGGGGGAGATAAAGTAGGGGCGACCGTTCTCGCCGCGCTTGCAGATGCTTTGGATGGAAAAAGATACCACATGCTGCAGGTCATAAATCCTTTAAGGCCTTTTACGGATACTTTAAAAGGGTGCATCAGAATGAAGGATGAAATAGAAAAGGCTTCCCGAATGTCAATAAGCGGCATTATAGGAAATGCGAATCTTATAGATGAAACCAATGTTGATGTAATATATAAGGGGTATGATTTTGTTTCAACGGTGTCCGGGGAAGCCGGACTTCCTTTGGAATTTATTACTGTTTCTTCCCGGTTATCGGATGAAATCGATATGAAGCGGTTCTCGTGCCCTGTTCTGAAATTGCACAGACAGCTTGTACCACCCTGGAAAAAAGCTGCTGCACTGTAAATGAAAATACCGGTTGCCTTGTGGAGGCAGCCTTTAATAAAGGAGTGTAAATGGCATATAAACATTACATTGATTCAGACAGATGCAAGGGATGCGGTTTATGTATTGCCGTATGCCCCAAAAAAGTTCTGGAAATTTCCGTAGAAGTAAATTCAAAAGGCTATTTTCCCGCTTATCAGGCACGTCCCGAAGATTGTGTTTTTTGTTCGACATGCTGTATCATGTGTCCCGATGTGGGCATCACCATAACCGGCACTGAAGATGGCAGCAAAACAGCCGTAAAAGAACAGGAGGAATAAAATGGGCAAGATTCTGATGAAGGGAAATGAAGCAATAGGTGAAGCCGGTATCAGAGCGGGCTGCCTGAACTACTTTGCCTATCCTATTACCCCGCAGTCGGAAGTAGCGGAATATCTTTCGCACAGGATGCCGGAGGTTGGAGGCGTTTTTTTGCAGGGTGAGAGTGAAGTTGCTGTAGGATATATGATTTTTGGCGCCGCAGCCTGCGGTGAAAGAGTATTTACAACATCGTCAAGCCCGGGGATCAGCCTTATGAGCGAAGCAATAAGCTATATCTCCGGAGCGCAGTGCCCGGCCGTTTTTGTAAACATCATGAGAGGCGGGCCGGGACTGGGCGGAATTCTTCCTTCCCAGGCGGATTATTTCCAAGCGACAAAAGGTGGTGGGCACGGAGATTACAGAATGCTTGTAATGGCGCCGGCGAGCGTTCAGGAAGCGGTCGAAATGGTGATGATGGCTTTCCCTCTTGCGGAAAAATACCGTAATCCGGTTATGATTTTAGGTGACGGTCTGATCGGGCAGATGATGGAGCCGGTTGAGTTCCCGGAAAACCTGAAGTCGGAACCGAGCAATAAAGACGACTGGGCTACAAACGGGATGGATACAAGAAAGAGTAAAACGCGGAATCTTGTTAAATCTCTGTTTCTTGACCCTGTTAAACTGAACGAGAACAACCTGATTCTGAAAGAAAAATATGAGAGGATGAAACGTGAGGAAGTCAGGTTTGAGCCTTATAACATGGATTCCGACTACAGAATTCTTATAGTCAGCTATGGAACCATGAGCAGGGTCTGTAAAACTGCTATCGATAATCTTAAGGCGGAAGGAATTGATGTGTGTATGATCAGACCTCAAACATTATTCCCTTTCCCTGAGGATGCGGTTTTTCAGGCAGCTTCAAAAACGAGCTGCGGTATGGCATTGAGCATCGAGATGAGCATGGGCCAGATGGTTGAGGATGTTGATAGGTGTGTACACGGTAAATGCCCTGTAAAGTGGTATGGAAAGTGCGGTGGAGAAGTTCCGACACCGGAAGAGATAATGGATGTCGTCAGGTCAAATCTTTCATAACTTGTTAATATGAGAAAGATCTGATGATTTATATATAAGGAGTAAGTGTAATGGGGAAAACATTCAAAAGACCTGAAGCCCTTTCAGAAATGGACAGTCATTACTGTCCCGGCTGTACACACGGGGTTGCCCACAGGCTCGTGGCGGAAGTAATCGATGAGCTGGGCATCAGAGGCCGGACGGTCGGAATTGCGCCTGTAGGGTGCGCTGTTCTGGCTTACAACTATTTTACATTCGATTTTCAGGAGGCGGCTCATGGCAGGGCGCCTGCGATGGCGACAGGAATAAAGAGAGTCCGCCCTGATCTGGCGGTTTTCACTTATCAGGGAGACGGTGACCTTGCGAGTATAGGCATGGGAGAAATCATTCATGCCGCAAACAGGGGAGAGAAATTCACAACCGTATTCATAAATAATGCCGTTTACGGGATGACCGGCGGTCAGATGGCTCCGACGACGATGCCGGGACAGCGTACAACAACATCGCCGTTCGGCCGCGATGTCAATGATGTCGGTATGCCCATCAAGGTTTCCGAACTCCTTGCGAGCCTTCAGACTCCTGCATATATAACGAGGCAGTCGTTGACGAGACCCAAATATATTGTCAAGGCAAAGAAAGCCATTAAAAAAGCTTTTGAATATCAGATTGAAGGCAGGTGTTTCAGTTTTGTTGAACTGGTGAGCACATGCCCTACCAACTGGGGGCTTACACCTGTTGAAGCCATCAAGTGGGCCGAGGAAACACTGATTCCTTATTACCCTCTCGGCGAATTCAAGAATCCGGAGCAGGCTGAAGGAGGATCCAATGCAAAGTGAAGTAATGTTTGCAGGTTTTGGCGGCCAGGGGATTCTTTTCAGCGCAAAAATCCTGGCGCATGCTGCCATGGAGCAGGGTTATGAGGTCGTATGGATTCCTTCTTACGGTCCGGAGATGCGCGGCGGAACGGCATACTGCATGGTAGTGATAAGCGACATGCCGATAGGTTCCCCGATAGTAAGGAACCCTCAGCACCTTGTTGCAATGAACAGGCCTTCTCTTGAAAAGTTTGCCCCGGTTGTTAAGCCCGGGGGTGTTGTCATGATAAACAGCTCGCTTATACAGATCGGCTCCGGCAGGAACGATGTCGATGAACTGAGGGTTCCGGTAACCGATATTGCCAATGAAATCGGAAGCGTTAAAGCTGCCAACATCGTAGCTCTTGGTGCTTTTGCAGCACGGAGCATGATGGTTGATTTTGAGATTTTGACTGAATCGGTCAAGGCTGAATTTGCCGCCAAAGCTAAATTGATACCGCTTAATATGAAGGCGCTTGAAAGAGGCAGGCAGGCCGCCGGGAAATAGACCATACGTCTGCGGCGTATAAAATTTCAAATTTCAAATTTGAAATTATTTTTCTGTTTCAAGATAAAAAAACAAAAAAAAGATATTATGTTATGATCAAATTAAAAGCTCCAGAACACATACTTTCGATAAAACCTTATGTTCCGGGCAAGCCTATTGAAGAGCTTGAAAGGGAATATGGGATTTCAGGCTCCATAAAAATGGCTTCAAATGAGAATCCCCTCGGACCTTCTCCCATGGCTGTTAAGGCAATTAAAGGAGTAATTTCAGGCATCAACCGCTACCCTGACGGGAGCGGACACGATCTTGTCAGGAGTCTTTCGGAATATCTGGGAGTTTTGCCGGGAAAGATTATTCTTGGAAACGGTTCAGATGAAATCATAGGATTGCTCACACGAGCATTTCTTGTGCCGGGAGATGAGGTTATAATACCCGATCCTTCCTTTCTCATGTACGGGATAATGGCCGGAAGTGCGGGTGCAAAGATTTTGCGGGTTCCCTTAAAATCGCTTTCAATTGATCTTGACGGTATAGCCGGAAAGATTTCAGAAAGAACCCGCATAATTTTTATATGCAATCCCAATAATCCGACGGGAACGATTTTGTCAAAAGGCGATTTTGAGAGATTTCTTCAAAAAGTTCCGAAGGATGTAATTATTGTTGTGGATGAGGCTTACATAGAGTTCGTGAGGGATGATAACTGCTTCAGAGGCATTGATTATCTCGATCCGGGGCGACCTGTTGTTACTCTCCGGACTTTCTCCAAAATATACGGACTTGCCGGGCTCCGGATTGGGTATGGCGTAATGCCGGAAGAGATGGCAGACATATTAAACAGGATCAGGCCCCCTTTTAATGCGAATTCCCTGGCTCAGGCCGGGGCTATTGCTGCCCTCCGTGATGAAGCCTTTTTCAGAAAAACCGTCAGCCTTATTCATAACGGACTTGATTATATGTATGATTCTCTCAACAGAATGGGTATCAGATATTTCACTACTCAGGCCAACTTTTTTTTGATAGATGTCGGGAAAAAGGCGGACGATGTTTTTGAAAATTTACTCAGGAAGGGGATCATAATAAGGTCAATGACATCTTATGGCTATCCAGAATATATCAGGGTTACGGTCGGACTACCGAAAGAGAATGTTCGTTTCTTAAAGGCTCTTGAAAAGGTCTTTTAATGAAAATTCAGGCAGATTCCGGCGGGAAACTCCTTCTAATTACCATTGACGGTCCTGCAGGAGCCGGAAAAACAACTGTGAGCAG
>CAYODW010000105.1:0-6692 GCA_964402865.1 uncultured Desulfonema sp.
ATTCGGACGGCAAAGTAAAAAGTTCAAGTTCAAGGCGTCGCGAATCTTGAGGAATACCGCAAACGCGGGGCCCAAAGGGTGCGTACATAAAAGTACGCCGCAATGACGAAAGATGAAGCGCAACGAAGAAATCGGACTTTTTACGAAGCCGTCAGGGTTTAATTTTATCCTTGAATATTTCATAGCTTAAAAGGATTTCAAGGCCATGCATCACTTGATTGTCAGACTGAAGTCCTTCAACAGTCAGTGGTCCCATCCTGTAATCCGTCTCCCAGCTCTTCTTTTTTTTCAGAATATCTTTTTTATCCTTGAAGGGTTTATTATCTGAATCAGGCTGGATATCTTTTTTCTTTCCCTCTTTCTTGTCATCAGAGGTTTCTCCAAGATGGTTTCTTAAATCCTTTTCTTTTATCATGCCATCATCATCATATATGCTTTCGTCTCCAGGCGTTTTGTGTCTTAATACAATATCCGGTTCAATTCCTTTGGCCTGGATTGATCTTCCGTTTGGAGTATAATATCTCGCAATTGTCAGCTTGAGGGCATAGCCGTCCCGCAATGTTTCAACGCTCTGTACAGATCCTTTACCAAAAGAGGTTGTTCCCAGAATCAGAGCCCTTTTATGATCCTGTAAAGCGCCGGCTACTATTTCCGATGCGCTTGCAGTTCCGCTGTTTATAAGAATAACCATCGGGTATGTGCGTTTGACTTTGTCAGGATGAGCAGTAAAGATTCTTGAATTTTTTTTGAGACGCCCCTCTATGGAGAGAATCTTTCCTTCTTCTAAAAAAATGTCGGAAACCTTGATAGCCTGGTTTAAAAGACCTCCCCCGTTATCCCGAAGGTCGAGTATTAGTCCTTTAAGTGGAGTTGATCCTGACTCCAGCTTTTCAAGAGCTTTAATAAAATCATCCGTAGTATTGCCGGTAAAATTTGTAATCCAGATATATCCATAACCCGGTTTGACGACTAACGACTTTATGCTTTCAACAGGTATTATATCTCTTGTGAGCGTCAATTCAATCGGTTCCGAAACGCCTTCGCGCACTATGGTTATAACAACGGTTGTCCCTTTAGGTCCTCTCATTTTGCTGACAGCGTCCCGCAGATCCTTCGGCACAACGCCATTTATTTTGATTATTCTATCTTTTGCTTTTACTCCCGCTTTAAATGCAGGAGTTCCCTCGATCGGCGATATTACTGTAACAAGTCCGTTTTGCAATGTTATATGGATACCAATCCCGGGAAATTCGCCTTCCGAATCAATCTGCAAATCTTCGTAAGCTTCTGGAGGAAGAAGAGATGAATGCGGATCCAGGCTCTGTACCATGCCCTGAATAGCTTTTTGTATCAAATCTTTAGTGTCAACTGTGTCAACGTAATTGTTTTCTATTATTTCAATTACATCGCTGAAAACTTTAAGCCCTTTATATGTTTCTTCGCTGCCCGCCGAAAGATCCCGGTAATAACCTGTCCCCACAGTCATAAAAACAGCCGCGATTAATACTATTATCCAAAGATTTATATGGCGATTTTTCTTTAAGCTCATTCTATACTCCTTCTATCCCTTCCTGATCCATTCGAGGGGATCAATGGGTTTACCATGATGCCGAACTTCAAAATATAATCCGGGACCGGATAAAGAACCGGAATCTCCTGCTGTTGCTATCACTTCTTCCCTTCCGACCATATCGCCCTTTGATTTAAAAGTATCTTCCAGGTGGGCGTAAACCGTATAATAGTTTTTCCCATGGTCGATTATTATCATATTACCATAACCTTTAAGCCACCCGGAATAAATTATTTTTCCGTTACTGATCGCTCTTATCGGCTCTCCCCTGTCCGTTTGAATATCAATTCCGCTTTTAAAATTTTCAACATTATATTTTAAGTCATTATGTACGCCGAAACGGGATATAATTTTACCTCTTACAGGCAAGTTTAGCAACCCTTTTAATGATTCGAGACCGTTAAAGTAAATATCGTCTTGCTTGTCTGCAGCGCCATATTCAAGACTTAATGATTTAATGATATTATTGAGCTTTCCCGCAGCCTCTTCAAGGGATTTAATGGCGGCCATCTCGAGGGCCTTTTTGTTGCGGATTTCATTTAACAGGTTTGACCGCTTATCCTGTTCAAAGGAGATTTCTTGAATCTGGTTTCGCAGGTTTTTCTCGCTGGATTGCTTCTTTGATATCTGAACATTGAGGCTGTCCTGCATATCTTGTAAGAGGTTCCTGTTTTTAAACAGGCTGTCAATCTCCTTTTTATCGTAATCCAATATCCTCTCAAGAGAAATTTTGCGATTAAAAAGCTCGTACATGGACTCAGAAGATGCCAGAATGTTCATCCTGCCCAGCCAGTTAAGTTTGTATAGCGCTCTCAGGCGCTTTGAAACATAGTGTTCCGAAACTTCTATTTCATTTGAGAGTCTCTTCGATTCGTTGCTAATTGTTTCGATTTGCCTGTTAATATCTGAAAGTTCCTTCTTAATGAGGGACGCTTTCTTTCTCAGGTTATCTATTACAAGATCCTGTTCGTCCAGGGTGTTTAAAACCGTAGATTCTTTTTTTGAAAAGTTTATTATCTCTGTTTTACTTTTTTCGATTTTGTCGTTGATGAGCTCAGCTTCTTTTTGCAGATGCCCGATTTTGTGATTCTGGCCACAGTAACCGTTTACCCCGATCATCAGAAGAAAAATCGAGACGATTGCTGTCACACTGTTTTTATGATGTGTTTTAGAGATAGAAAACAACCAAGCCATCCTACAAACATGCTTGAGATTAAAATGATTAACATAACATCGTATGGAAAAAACCTGATTTGAAAAGCGCCCGATGTTATGCTCTGATCGATATTTGATGTAATTGATACGAAAAGAATGAAAAGTACAATCAGGCCGACAATTCCGCCAAGAGCACCCAGAATTATACCTTCTATATAAAAAGGAACTTTAATAAATCTGTCTGAAGCTCCAACAAGACGCATGATTTCTATTTCATCACGCCTTGAATAAAGAACAAGACGAACTGTATTGGCAACTATAAAAACCGAAGCTACTGAAAAAAGTATTCCGAGGACATAGCCTGACAATTTGAACAAGTTGATAATGTAAGAAAATCTTGCCAGCCACCTTTGCCCGTATTCTACTTCTTCAACCTGCGGAATTGATTTAATAAGGGTCGCCAGGTTTTCGACCTTTTCCCATGTCTGTGAAGATGCAATCATTCTGATTTCGAAAGCATTGGGAAGCGGATTTTCCTTTAGATTTTCAAGAAGGGAAGATTGTCTTTTCATCTGCTGCTTGAGTACATCGAAAGCTTCTTCTTTTGAAATAAACCTGACATCCTCCACACTGTATAATCCTGAAATTTTCTTCTGTATTTCGGGTATTTTTTCGGCAGGAACATCCTGATAAAGGTAGGCCATTATTCTTACCCCTTTTTTCCACATGGTCAGAATGTCGCTCGTATTGATAAAAAAAAGAATAAAAGAACAGGTAATAATTACAGATAATGCTATCGTGATAATTGAAACAGCATTTACAAAACTGTTTTTTCTGATATCGCGTAATGCGTGTCTGAAATAAAGAGATATCATTTTATGGTCAAGCCGGCAGGGGCTGGATTCGGCCCTGTTTTAAATATACCGTTCTTCCGTCCAATTTTCTAATAAATTCCTTATCGTGAGTAGCAACGATTACTGTTGAACCCCTTATATGAAATTCTTTTAAAAGCCCGGTTACCTGGCTTGCCGATTCGGCATCGAGGCTTCCTGTGGGTTCATCTGCAAGAATTATTGTCGGATCGCCCGCCACGGCTCTTGCAATTGCAACGCGCTGCTGCTCTCCTCCTGATAACGACAAAGGGAAAGAGTTTTGTCTGTCTTCCATTCCAACGGCACGAAGTACACTGCCGACCTTTTTTTGTATAAACTGGCGGTGTTTGCCTGCTGCCTCCAAAACAAGGGCGACATTCTCAAATACGGTTTTTGATTGTATCAGCTTAAAATCCTGAAATATTATGCCGATCTTTCTTCTTAATAAAGGAATGCGGTTCCGCGATATTCTCGACAGGTTGATTCCATCCACGAGGATCTGGCCTTCGGATGCCGTCTCGCCGAGATAAAGCAGCTTTAAAAGAGTTGATTTTCCTGCGCCACTCGGGCCTGTAATAAATATGAATTCGTTTTTAAAAACTTCCAGGTTTATATCGAAAAGAGCGGCTTTTGAGCCATATCGCCTGTAAACATGAAACATCCTGATAAGGGAGTTTTCATTGTTGTCATTCATTCGACAATTTCCATGCTCAGTGCCCTGGAGAGGGATGCTTTTGAGATTTTAAAATCATAAAGCGCGTTGAAGTAATTTGTCATTGTTCTTGAAAGTAATGTCTGTGCATCAAGAACGTCTGTTGAAGTGGATATCTGTTCTTTATAACGCTCCTGGCTTATTCTTAAATTTTCTTTTGCCTGCTCAATTGCTTTCTGAACGGTTATAATGTTGCTTTCGGCCTCTTTTGTTTTAAGAAAATACTGCTTTACCTCAAGCCGGATTTTATCGATAATTTCATCCTTATTCAGCCTTGCCTGTTGAATCTGACTTTTCTTCTCTTTCTCTCTGTAACAGGTTTTTCCCCATTCCCAGAAATTCCATGAGGCTACTGCGGATATATTCCAGCTGTTAGGGTCTGAAATTCCACTGCCTCCGTCAACATCCCAGTCTGTTCCTCGCTGATAGCGGGTTCCCGCGATAGTCACTGTCGGGTAGTAATCTTTTTTTGCAAGAGCCGCCTCTTTTTCAGCCATTTCAATCTCGATATCTGCCAGTTTTATTTCAAGACGGTTTTTTTCAGCTAGGTCAAGATAATAAGGAAGGTCATTTGCAAGCGGTATATAATCGAGGATATCCTCAAGATCAACCGAGGCATGGATATGTCTTCTTAAAATATTGTTGAAATCTGCTTTAGCAATTTCAAGATTGTTCCTTGCGATAGTTAGATCCTGGCGGGAATTGGCCAACTCGACCTGCGATTTAAGCAAATCGTTCAGCGGAGTCATGCCTACTTCGTAAAAAGATTTTGCCACGTTTTCATGGGACAACAGCAGGGTCACGGTATCTTCCAGCACGCTTTGAATTTTAATTGCCTTTAAAACAGAAAAATATGCCTTGCTGGCTTGATATATAATATCAAGTCGAACAATCTTTTCGTTTAAGCCTGCTGCATCCAGTCCGAGGCCGGCAAGCTTATAGCTGTTTAATATGGAAAATCCCGCAAAAAGAGGCTGGGTAACGGACGCAGCAAAAACATAATCATTTTCAGGAGTTGTTATTCCGAGCAAGGGGTTTGAGATTTCTTCATAATTATGCTTATACTGGTACGCCGCATTAAATGTCGGAAAAAAATTTGCTCTTGAAGCATTTTTTGCTGCCGTTGCAGCATTGATTTTTTCTTTTGCCATCAACAGTCCAATATTATTGCTGATTGCCGTTTGGATTGTTTTTTCAAGAGAAAAAATCTCCTTAGTTTCACCTGCTTTTGAAGCTGGAGAAAAAAGAAGGACGATTCCAATAATAAAAACTACAAGATTTAGATTATTTCTGGTCATTTTACACACGGGGTATTTATTCCTTCTCAGAGTTTTGGTTGACCCGTTTAAAATTAATTGCTATTTAAAAACAGAGCCTGAAGGAATGCTTTAAGAGTTTTCCTTGCTCAAAGCCTCTGCCGATTCCCATAAAAGCTTCTTCCTTTTCGGTGGGGGCTTTTTTATATCTTAAGAGCCCACTAAAATCAACAGTTTGTTGATTTTTATCTTAAGATTAAAGCTCCCCGCCGCAAGCAACGGGGAATGCACCCGCTGTTTCGGTTCAAGGAGCCAAGAGTTCGGTGATTAGAATGAAAAGTGAGAGGAGCTCGAAATTATTATGAAACAGGAACTTATAGATTTGATTTGTCTGAAATCCTTTAAATACAGTGAAGAGCCTGTATTTAAACTTGTGTCGGGCAGGATGAGTAATTACTACGTTAACTGCAAACCGGTTACGCTCAGCCCGAGAGGCATGTTTCTTGCCGGACATCTTGTTTTTGATGAGATTAAGGATCTGGATATCACCGGTGTAGGAGGACTTACTTTCGGCGCAGATCCGATAGCGGTTGCAACTGCATTTGCATCAGAATTAAAAGGAAAACCTGTGAATGCCTTTTCCATCAGAAAAACAATGAAAGATCACGGCATAATAAGGTGGATAGAAGGAGATTTGGCACTGGGAAACAGGGTTGTAATAATAGATGATGTTGCAACAACGGGAGGTTCAACAATAAAGGCTGTTGAGAGAGCCCGTTCAGAAGGCATGGATGTTGTTAAGGTCGTGATACTTGTTGACCGGCAGGAAGGAGGAGTTGAGAATATCAGAAAACATGTTGACGATGTTGCCTCAATTATTACAAGGGATGAGCTTATGAAACACTGGAGGGTAATGAATAAGCCCAAATAGCTTCCGGTTGGAAACTAAAAACATATGTATGTCGCACATGCATCATCCGATTCCCAGGCCGTAACACTTGATACCTTTATTGAAGGATCATCAATCTTTTCCTGTAATCCCTTCGCGATTTTCATTGCTATAATTTCAGAAGATGGATTGGCTCCTTTAAACCACTCCAGTTCATTGAGAAATTTGTGATCAAGGC
>CAYODW010000106.1:0-6610 GCA_964402865.1 uncultured Desulfonema sp.
TCGAGTACAGGACAAAGCTGCAGGATATCGGCAACAAGATATATGCCGCTTCAAATCTCGATGAGATACTGGTAAATCTGAAAGATGAAATCACTTCTCTTTTCGATGCCGATAGAATAACGGTTTACGTTGTTGACGGGAAAACAAGGGAACTGGTCTCAAGGTTCAAATCAGGAACGGAGATATCCGAGATCCGGATTCCCGTGTCAATAAGCAGCATAGCAGGCTATGCTGCTTTTAAGCAAAGACTGCTGAATATAAAAAATGTATATGATGACGGTGAACTCGCTTCGATAGACAGGGAATTGAAGTTTGACAAGCGCTGGGATAAAAAAACAGGATTTGTCACAAAGCAGATTCTGGCTTTTCCAATAATATATAAAAAATACCTTCTTGGCGTAATTCAGCTTATTAACCGCAAAGACGGCTCTTCATTTAAGAAGATAGATGAACAGGCAGTAGAAGAGCTTTCCAAGATACTTGGTATTGCCCTTTACAACCAGAAACGCATGGCGAAATCGAGGACCACCAAGTTCGATTATCTCCTTGAAAACCATATACTCACCCAGAAGGAACTTGAAAAAGCAATCGGTGATGCAAGGCAAAGAAAAGAGCCTGTCGAGAATATTCTTGTTTCCGACTTAAAAATTCCCAAGAAGGAGATCGGGAGATCTCTCGGGGAATTTTACAAGGTACCCTATGCGGAATATAATCCCACCTGTCCGATACCTGGCGATCTTCTGGTCGGCCTGAGAGTCCCTTTCATGCGCAATAATCTTTGGGTGCCTATCAGGAGAGAGGGGGAGAATATCATGATTGCTATCGACAATCCCCATGATATTCAGAGGATCGACGATATCAAAACTCTCTTTATGGGTAAAAGCCTTGTTTTTTCGGTAGCATTAAAGCAGGATATTCTCGATTTTATCAAGCTGTTTACGCAGGATGAAAAAGAACTTTCGGGAATCGATGACATCATATCAAAACTTCAGGAAGAATCGGAAGAAATAATTGAAGCTGAATCGGGGGTGGGAGAGGAGGACAGCGCGGTAGTTCAGCTCGTCAATAAAATTATTCTTGATGCTTACGCCAGAAGGGCTTCGGACATACATATCGAACCTTATCCCGGCAAGGAGAATACCCATGTCAGAATAAGAATAGACGGCCACTGCACACTCTATCAGACAATCCCTTTCAGCTATAAGAATGCCGTAGTATCGCGCATCAAGATAATGGCCGATCTTGATATTGCCGAAAGGCGCAAGCCGCAGGACGGTAAGATCAAGTTCAAGAAGTACGGCGGCAAGGATATTGAGCTCCGTGTTGCAACTGTGCCGACTCAGGGCGGGCTTGAAGATATTGTAATGCGTATCCTTGCAGCCGGTGAGCCTCTTCCTCTTAACAAGATGGGTTTTTCAGAGAAAAATTTTGAGAATTTTGTGAGTGCCATCAGCAAGCCTTACGGTATTATGTTTGTGTGCGGCCCTACAGGTTCAGGGAAAACCACGACGCTTCATTCCGCGCTGGGATACATAAATAAGCCCGAAACAAAAATCTGGACTGCCGAGGATCCGGTTGAAATAACCCAGAAGGGATTGAGACAGGTCCAGGTGAAATCAAAAATCGGTTTTGATTTTGCCGCAGCCATGAGAGCTTTTTTACGTGCCGACCCGGATGTTATCATGGTTGGGGAGATGCGCGATAAAGAGACTACTCATATCGGCATTGAGGCTTCACTTACCGGCCACCTTGTGCTCTCAACCCTTCATACAAACAGCGCCCCCGAAAGCATAACGCGTCTTCTTGACATGGGCATGGATCCCTTCAATTTTGCCGACGCTATTTTATGCATTCTTGCCCAGCGCCTTGTTCGGACACTCTGCAAGGATTGCAAGCAGCCATATACTCCTTCAAGGCATGAATACGATGAAATTGTAAGAGAGTATGGGGTCGAGTCTTTTGAAAAAAACTTGAATATTCCTTATTCGGAAGATATCGTCTTTTATAAGCCGGACGGCTGTGAAGCCTGCAACAAAACCGGCTACAGGGGGCGTATGGGTATCCATGAACTTCTGATGGGCACCGATGAGATGAAAAGACTGATCCAGAACATGGCAAAGATGGAAGAACTTCGTGAGCAGGCTATAAAAGACGGGATGACCACACTCAAACAGGACGGAATTGAAAAAGTATTTGGAGGCTATACTGATTTCATACAGGTCAGGAAAGTCTGTATAAAATAAAAGAAGTGGTCAAGGGTTCCCGCCATAAAGATTGGCGGGCCTCCGGCAGGGGGAGGGGGAATAACCGTTATCAGTGATCAGTTATCAGTCGGCGCGGAGGAATCTGTTCAGCTGTTTTTCATAATAAGATTTGTCCGAACCTGAAAGAGAAAGGGCCTTTCTTGCCGCTCCTATTGCCTCTTTATATTCCCCTGCCGCATAATAACTTTCTGCCAGCGTATCATAAAATTGTGCTTTTTCTTCAATCCTGACAGTCCGTTTGGCAAGGGTGACAGCCATTGCCGCGTTACGGATGTTTTCGTCTTTACTCGTTGCATATAACCAGGCCAGATTATTTAAAACCCTTGGATTATCACGATCAATCGAAAGGGCATCTTCATATGCTTTTTTCGCTTTGTGAAAATCTTTTATGCTGTAGTAGAAGTCTCCAAGAATTGCATGGAGATCCGGATTGTTTGGATTGTTCTCTATTTCTCTGAGCACGATTTTTTCAATGAAAAACTCGTTTATTCTTTTCCCCTTTTCACCGAAATTCAAATGATAGCCGACAGACCCGATTACGAATAAACCTGCAAGGTATATCGCCATGCTTTTTTTAATTTTGATATTGTGGCGCTCAATCCAGCTCTTATCAGCATCGCATCTGTTAAGGTATTCGATTCTTTCTTTAATGCTGAAATGGTGCCAGTTCGGCTTGTCTGGAGGCTGTCCGCTTGCATACGCGATTTTTTCCAGGGTTGTTATGAGAGTCTTTGCGCTGTCGAAAAATGAGTAAACATATATATCGGCCTGGCGTTCGAAGTTGCGCATGAAATATCCGAAAATGAACCGGAAATATACCAGGAATAAAGCCGTTATTGCGATACCGAAAGAGATTGATATGACTGTGGCCTGTTTAACCCCGAAATCGGTCAGAAAGCGGTAGAAAGGTTTTGCATAAATTACAAGGTAAATAATCATGTCGAAGGTGGCAAGGGAAAGGAGCATATATCCCAGAAAAAATACCAGGTAGAATAATAAATGTTTCCGTTTAATATGTCCTATCTCGTGGGCTATGACTGCTTCAACTTCAACAGGCTCAAGAAGGTTGAGAAGGGCTTTTGTGACAAGAAGGTAACGGAATCTGCTGACGAGTCCCATTACACCGGCTGTGACCATCCTTGTTCCGAATGAAGGCCAGTAGAGGATATTGGAAATCTTTACTCCGGCTCTTTTGCAGACCGCCTCTATCATTGTTCGGTTCTTTCCATCTTCAACAGGTGTGCATCTCCAGAACGTTTTAATCAGGACAGGACCGAACATGGCGATAACAATGAGGAAAGAGACAAAAAAGAGAAGCTCGCCACCGGTTGTGGAAAGAAAACGTTTCGGGCCTTCAAACGGCAGGAGATTAATGATGTCTGCCGCAAAAGAAAGGAGCAGCCACGGCATCACAACCGGTATGGAAAAGGAAATATTGGAAGCTATGTAGGAGCGCCTTGATAAATCATCTGTGTAATACAGTTTTTTATATGCACCGAATGCAGCTCCCCATGTTATGGAGAGGTAAAGCAGAAAGAGACACAGAAAAAGCAGCGCCTCAAGGGTTGGAACCGATTTGAACGGGGGCATGCCGCCGGTATAGGAGGGTAGGTTGAGGCCATAAATATCTACGGCAAAAAGGAGAATGGCAAGGATGGAACAGGTGTTTAATAATGAATCGAATTTATTATAATATAAAGACTGATTTTCATATGAAATGCTTTTTTCAAGCCTTCTGAAGCTAAAGAAAATAAAATAGATAAAGATGGCAAAAAGGCCTGAAAATATAAACAGTACTTCCGTAACAGAGGCATCATTTGCCGAACCTGAATACTGATAGGTGGAATAAATGAGTATTGCAATTATGAAATATATGAAGTTTGTAAACATTGTTTTTGTAAACTCGTACAAAGTTAAAAAATGTATGGCAACGTAAAAAGTTCAAGTTCGAGGCGTCGCGAATCTCGTGTGATGAGGCGCACTTATCGTACGCCGCAATTACAACGGGATGAAGCGCAACGAAGAAATCGGACTTTTTACGTTGCCATCATATATCTCTCTTTTTCGCTGTAAATGCAGCCGCAGTATTTCTGCCTGTACAGCCCAAGGCGCTTCGATTCATCAACTCCTTCTCTCCAGCCTTTACGGAAATCCTGATAGAAAAAAGGGATGCCTGCCGATTTTCCAGCCGATTCTCCGATCTCTTTAATCATTTCATGTTTCTGATAGATGCTGTAAAGAAGCGTTGTGGTAAAAGAATCATAACCGGCCTCTTTGGCGTAAAGAGCTGCAACATTAAGGCGTTCATGGTAACAGACAGCGCAGCGGTTTGCCTCCCGGAATACCGTTGCCCTGAGAAAGCCCTCAAGGTCATAATCATTTCGGAAAATTACTTCCAGATTAATAATATTTCCATATTGCGCCAGCGCGTCTCTTCTTTTGACATACTCGGTGTACGGATGAATGTTGTTGTTATAGAAAAAACCGGTTACATCTGTTCCCTCCGCGCGCATTGTTTTTAAGGGATATATGGAACAGGGGGCGCAACATATGTGCATGAGTGTTTTCATTTTCTTTCACCAAAAATAGCAGTTCCGATTCTGACAAGCGTCGAGCCTTCTTCTATTGCAACCTCAAAATCCCCGCTCATTCCCATGGAAAGTTCATTCATTGAAACATTCTGTATTCCATTTTGAACAAGTAAATTCCGGATTTTGCCCTGCAGTATGCGCAGGGATGAAAAATAGGGCCTCACAATTTCAGGGTCGTCAGAAAAAGGCGGAATTACCATAAGACCTTTAACGGATATGTTTTGAAACCGGGCGACTTCCTTTATAATGTCCGCTGCATCTTCTTCATTCATCCCTGATTTGGTTTCTTCCCTGCCTATGTTGATCTGGAGCAGAACATCCTGAATTTTATTTAATTTTCCTGCCTGGTGGTCTATCTCTACGGCAAGTCTTACAGAGTCGACCGTATGAATAAGGTCAAAGATTGTTACTGCATATTTTGCCTTGTTTGTCTGAAGATGGCCTATAAAGTGCCATGTGACAGGCATACCGGAAAGGAGGTCATACTTGTTTCTAGCCTCCTGGATGTAGCTTTCACCTATTACGGATATACCCGCTGAAACAGCCTCTCTGATTCTTTCTGTGGGCACTGTTTTGGTGACTGCTACTAAGCGTATGCTGCCTATTTCCCTGTTGCATGAGGATGCAGCCTTTCGGATGCGGACGTTTATTTCATTGATCCTTTGTTTCAAAATGTGCTCGCTTTTCCTGTCACTGGAATCCTTGATCCCTTGAACCCTTCAATCCTCTTAGGATCATCAACTGTTCCGGAGATGATCCGTATTATTAATTCTTCTGATTGAATTAAAACTCATGACACCTTCTTTTATCAATATTTCAAGAACTTCACATACAGGCAGCCCGACAACGTTGGTGTATGATCCGTTTACGCTTTTTACGAGAAAAGTTCCGAGTCCCTGGATTGCATATGCACCCGCCTTGTCAAAAGGCTCCTTTGTATGGATATACCATTCAACTTCTTCATCGGTAAGATTCTTGAAAAGGACTTCGGTTTTGACTGTTTCAGAAAAAAAACGGTTTTTAACTTTGCAGCATATGCAGTAGCCGGTCAGAACCAGATGCGTCTGTCCGCTTAAACTCTTCAGCATTTCCCTTGCATCCGTTCGGGATGCAGGTTTTCCGAGAATTTGTCCACCGATAACAACAACCGTATCAGCCCCTATGACCCAGCTTTCCGGATATTTGTCCGATATCTCTTTAGCCTTTGATTCGGCCAGGACTTTGACATAGTTATGAGGATCGGTAACCGGAATTGAGCTTTCATCAAAACTGCTCGGTATTACTGAAAATGAAAGGCCGGCCTGTTTTAATAAGTACCTCCGCCTTGCAGATTTCGAAGCAAGTATAAGAAATGGTTTTTCATTTTTTTTCTCTTTAGTATCCATGCGCCTGTTTTTACCAGAAGATATGATTATTTACAATACGGGATTGAAGAACTATTTGATTTTTTACAAAGCCGTTATTCTTGACAATCAGACATATTAGAGATAATTGGAGATCAAATGTGATAGTTATCCAGAAAATCGAAATCCGGACGGCAAACTAAAAAGCTTATTATGCAAGGCGCACGAATCTTGAGGAATGAAGGGTACATAGAAGTACACTGCAATGACGAAAGATGAAGTGCAATTTAGCAGAATGACTTTTTAGGAAGCCGGACAATGTGCCTGGGTGGCGGAATAGGTAGACGCAAGGGACTTAAAATCCCTCGGTCCTTAGTGGCTGTGCGAGTTCAATTCTCGCCCTAGGCACCAT
>CAYODW010000107.1:0-6529 GCA_964402865.1 uncultured Desulfonema sp.
GTAAAAAGTCATTCTGCTGTGTTGCGCTTCATCTTTCGTCATTGCAGCGTACCAGTAAGTACGCTTCATTCCTCAAGATTTGCGTGCCTTGCATAATGAGCTTTTTACTTTGCCGTCTGAATTTGTATTTTTTGCGAGAGCATTAAAATTGCCGGCTTCTTAAAAATTCATATGTTTCTTGCACGAAGCTGGCCGCATGCGGCGGATATGTCCTCTCCTTTACTGCGGCGGATAACTGCTGTATAATTCTTTTTAACAAGAATCTCCTGGAATGCTCTTATTACCGACTCTTCAGGCCTCCTGAATTCGCTTTTTTCATGCTCATTGAAAGGGATCAGGTTTATTTTTGATTTAACGGGCCGAAGCAGCCCGGCAAGACGCTTTGCATCATCAGATGAGTCATTAATTCCTTTAATAAGAATATATTCGAATGTTATCCTGTTTCTTGGTTTAAGATTATAGCGGCGGCATGCTTCTATCAGATCTTCGATGGGATACCTGCGGTTTATCGGCATCAGGATATCCCTTGTTTTATTATCCGTCGCGTTTAGAGATATGGCAAGATTCACCCTCGTATCCCTCCCGAGATCGTCAAGAAAGGGTACAAGACCAGCCGTTGACAAAGTAACCCTGCGTGTTGAAAAAGCAAGGCCTGCATCGCCTGAGGTAATTGTCTCTATTGCGCCTACAACATTTTTATAGTTTGCAAGAGGCTCGCCCATCCCCATCAGAACTATATTGGTCAGGCGCAGAGGATCTTCAAGATCTTTTTGAATATCCCGAACCTGGGATATAATTTCACTTTTTGTCAGATTCCGGACAAAACCACCTGTTGAGGTCAGGCAAAACCTGCAGCCCTGGGCGCATCCAACCTGGCTTGATATACAAAGAGTATAGTGGTCTTTTTCAGGAATAAGAACACTTTCAATGCAATTTCCGTCCGGCAGCCCGAAAAGGTATTTTTTAGAGCCGTCTCCTGATGTCTCAATTTTCTTTTTCTCAAGGCGGTTTATTGAGAAATTTTGTGAAACGAGTCTCCTTATTTCAAGCCCCAGATCCGTCATCTCATCGAAAGTATCGGCCTGCCTTAAATAAACCCATTTTAAGATCTGATCGGCACGGTAGGCTTCAATTTTTTTTTCCGTCAGCCAGAGCACAAGCTCATCTTTTGTCAGCTCGATTAAGTTCGTTTTAACTAGTTGATTTGTCATTTTTATATTATAAAGGGTCCAAGGATTCAAGGATTCAAGGGGTCAAGTGAAAATCTGGAGCCCTCGGCCCCTTGAATCCTCATTTAATAACCAACTATTTTAGAGATGATTCTAACATTATGATTATAAACCGAGACCTTTGAGTAAAAAACCTGATTCAGATCTCTCCATAATGCCGACTACAAGCAAAATAGTAGAATATTCTTGACATAACACCATTTAAACTTTAGTTTCAAGATTTTAAATTACATAGACGGTGACTTTATGTTTGAAAATTTAAGCGACAAGCTGAATAATATATTCAAGCAGCTTAAAGGGCACGGCAAGCTGACGGAAAAGAATATTGAAGAGGGCTTAAAAGAGATAAGAATGGCCCTTCTTGAAGCTGACGTCCATTATAAAGTTGCAAAGAAGCTTATTGCAGATATTAAGGAGCGGGCTTTAGGGCAGGAAGTTATGGCCAGCCTGACACCCGGCCAGCAGGTGGTAAAAATCGTAAATGATGAGCTTACCCTGCTTATGGGTTCTCATCATCAGGATATTAACCTGTCAGGCCCGCTCCCTGCATCTGTGATGCTTGTTGGTCTCCAAGGGTCAGGTAAAACAACAACCGCCGGAAAACTTTCGGTTTTCTTGAAACAAAAAGGCAGGCGGCCATACCTTGTTCCGGCGGATGTTTACAGGCCTGCCGCGATAGATCAGCTTAAAAAACTTGCTGTACAGATAGGTGTTCCTGCTTTTCAATCAACGGTTGAAATGGACCCGGTCAATATTTGTATCGAGGCCAGAACTGCCGCCCAGAAAGCGGGATGCGACACTCTTATTCTCGATACAGCAGGACGCCTGCATATTAACGAAGAGCTGATGGCGGAGCTCACCCGGATAAAGGCTTCGGTAAAACCATCCGATATCATCCTGGTGGCTGATGCGATGACAGGTCAGGATGCCGTTAATATTGCAAAGTCTTTCGATGACGCTCTTGATTTAGGCGGTGTAATTCTTACCAAGATGGATGGTGATGCCCGCGGCGGGGCGGCTTTATCCATAAAGGCAATAACCAACAAACCTATAAAATTTATAGGAGTTGGTGAAAAACTGAGCGCTCTCGAGCAATTTCATCCTGAAAGGATGTCTTCGAGAATACTCGGAATGGGGGACGTCCTCACCTTTATTGAAAAAGCTCAGTCTGTTGTCGATGAGAAAAATGCCGTTGATATTGAAAAAAAGCTCAGAAAAAACCAGTTCACGCTTGAAGATTTTCGAGACCAGATGGTTCAGATACGTAAAATGGGATCTCTTACCGACCTTCTTGGCATGATCCCCGGATTTGGTAAAAATAAACAGTTGAAAAACCTTGAAGTAGATGAAAAAGAGCTGGTTAAAATAGAGGCTATAATAAACTCCATGACCCCGCATGAACGGAGGCAATTTATTATCATTAACGGAAGCCGTAGAAAAAGGATTGCCTTGGGGAGTGGAACTAGCGTACAGGATATTAACAGGCTTCTGAAAAATTATGCCCAAGCTATGAAATTAATGAAAAAAATTAATAAAGGAGGCATACGCGGCCTCGGTCGCGGCATGCTTCCATTTTAAAGGAGAAACAAGATGGCGGTTAAAATAAGACTGGCAAGGCACGGGGCGAAGAAAACCCCTTTTTACAGAATTGTTGTTGCCGATTCGGAAAGCCCAAGGGACGGGAGATTTTTGGAGACGGTCGGCACGTATAATCCGGTTACTGATCCGGCAAAAGTTGCACTTAAAGGCGAACGCATAAAATACTGGATTGATCAGGGAGCCAAGCCTACAGTTACTGTAAAAAATCTTTTGAAAAAAGAAGGTTTCTGAAGTAATATATCACGGCAGTAATTATTGCATACCCTCTTATCCTCAACCGCATACATAGGAGATGGAGCCATGAAAAATCTGATCTATTACATTGCCCAGGCCCTGGTTGACAATCCTGAACAAGTTAAAGTTTCGGAGGTAGAGGGAAACCAGACCTCAGTTTTAGAGCTTAAAGTGGCGAAAGAGGATCTGGGTAAAGTCATAGGAAAACAGGGTCGAACCGCCCGGGCAATGCGTACAATTCTTAGTGCAGCTTCCGCCAAGATAAAGAAACGCACTGTCCTGGAAATTATCGAATGAGACTGTGAGTAAAGATCTTTATATTTTAATCGGAAAGATCCTTAATGCACATGGAGTTGAAGGCGCCGTAAAGGTTTATTCCTATGCTGAGTCATTGTCCGTTTTTAATCCGGGCAGAATGATTCTGGTAAAAAATCCGGGGGATTCCCGGGAGAAGTATTACAAGGTTAAATGGTCCGCGCCTCATTCACGTTTTGTGCTTCTGATGCTTGAAGGAATAGACTCGCGCGATCTTGCCGATAATTTAAAAGGGTGCGAACTTCTTATTGAAAAAGCGGGATTGCCTGAACTTGAGGAGAACACTTATTACTGGGAAGATATCATCGGCCTGTCCGTTTATACTGAAGATGGTAATTTTTTAGGCCGGGTTGAATCTATAATTGAGACAGGCAGCAACGACGTGTATGTCGTAAAAGATGGTAAAAGTGAAATTCTGGTTCCGGCAATGGAATCTGTTGTTTTAACAATTGATCTTGACCAAAAAAGAATGAAAGTTAATTTACCTGAAGGCTTGTAACGGCTCCCGGATGAAATTTGTTGCTCTCACCATTTTCCCTGAAATGTTTAATTCTTTCTGGGCGTATGGAATAATCAGTAAAGCGATAGCTGAAAAGCACATTTTTGCTTCGACAATAAATATAAGGGATTTCGCCGAAGGCAGGCATAAAACAACAGACGACAGGCCTTTTGGAGGCGGTTGCGGAATGGTTATGAAGCCTGAGCCTCTGGCAAAGGCCATACAGGCGGCAAAAGAGATTGCGCCTGTTTCAAAGACGGTTCTGTTAAGCCCCCAGGGGCGTGTTTTTGATCAAAAAACAGCAGGGGATTTCGCACAATCGGAAGGGCTGATTCTTGTTTGCGGCAGATATGAAGGCATCGATGAACGCATAAGCAACTCTTTTATCGATGAAGAGATATCGATAGGCGATTATGTTCTGACCGGCGGAGAGATCGGCGCAATGGTCGTCATTGAAGCGGTTACAAGGCTGATTCCGGGAGTGCTGGGAAGCGCCGATTCGGCCTTGCAGGATTCGTTTTCCGGGAGCCTGCTTGATTTCGGCCATTACACAAGACCAAGAGACTTTGAAGGATCAAAAGTTCCCGATGTGCTGCTCTCCGGCAACCATAAAGATATTGAAAACTGGAGGCTTGAGGCATCACTGATACGCACTTTTCTGAAAAGGCCGGATCTCATGGAAAAGAGGCTTTTTTCAAAACAGGAAATTGAAATACTGAAAAAATGGCGCCGCGATATTGAAAAAATTATTCAAACCCAATCTTTACGTGGCCCTGGTACATTATCCGGTAATTAATAAATCCGGCGACATTATTACATCCGCCGTAACAAACCTTGACCTGCACGACATGGCAAGAGCGGCAAAGACATACGGGGTAAAACAGCTTTATGTTGTTACTCCGCTTGAAGACCAGAAGGAACTTACTCAAAAAATTATTTCTCACTGGACAAGCGGAACAGGCTCAACATTCAACCCCAAAAGACGACAGGCCCTTGAGCTTATTACAATAAGGGATTCGATAGGCGATGTTTTGAAGGAGATCAGCTCTGCTGAAAAGAGTTGTCCTAAAACAGTTGTAACAAGCGCAAAGGACAATTCAGGCTGTATAAGCTTCGCGCATTTCCGTGAATTACTTGAAGATGATGATCCTTATCTGTTAATTTTCGGAACAGGATGGGGGCTTGCTGAAGAGATAATTGTTCAATCAGATTATCTGCTTGAACCGATAAAGGGAAACACTGACTACAACCATCTTTCTGTAAGGTCCGCCTGTTCAATTATTTTAGACAGAATTATTAGGGGTTGAAAAAAATATAAATTTCTGGCAATAGGGTTTTTCTTTTCAATATTTTGACATGATGTATATTATAATATTTTATAATAAATTCAGTTAGGAGAATATAAATGGATCCGTTAAAGCAGTTGGAACTTGAAACCATGAGGCTCGATCATCCTGATTTTACCATAGGAGATACGGTTAAAGTATATGTTAAAATCAGAGAAGGTGAAAAAGAGCGCATTCAGGCATTTGAAGGCGTTGTTATCGGCAAACACAGGGGCACTTCGAATTCTACTTTTACCGTAAGAAAAGTATCCTACGGTGTCGGGGTAGAACGTATTTTCCCGCTTCACTCACCTGTTATAGACAGAATTGAAGTTGTCAGTCACGGGCGTGTAAGACGGGCAAAAATCTATTACCTGCGAAAATTAAGAGGCAAAGCATCGAGGCTCAAAGAACGCCGAATGAACTGATTAATTTATCTAATAAATCCATGGAACTCGGTCTGTGGGCGTATGAAAGGCGGGCCGTTGCCAACGGCTATGCAATAATAGCAGGCATTGACGAGGCCGGTAGAGGACCTATTGCCGGCCCCGTTGTTTCAGCGGCAGTCATACTTCCTCCTTCGTCTCCTGTAGGGGGTGTTACTGATTCAAAGCAACTGACACCCAAAAAGCGAGATCTGCTGTACAAAAAAATATATGAAGATGCCGTTTCCATCGGTATAGGAATAGTTGATCCAGCGGAAATTGAGCGCATAAATATCCTTTATGCCTCGCTCCTTTCGATGAAAATGTCCGTTCAAAACCTGATGCCTCAACCCGATTTTCTTCTTATAGACGGAATATTCCGGATTCCTTATGATCTTCCTCAAATGGCTATCCCGAAGGGCGATTGTTTAAGTATCTCTATTGCCGCTGCATCAATCGTGGCGAAAGTTACACGGGACAGGCTCATGGAAAAGTACCATTGTGAATATCCGGAATACGGATTTGACAAACACAAAGGATATCCTACTAAAGAACATAAAGATGCTGTCCGAAAATTCGGATGCTGCCCGATTCACAGGAAAAGCTTCAGAGGAGTCAAAGAAACTTTATAAAAAAGGAATTATATGCCGTCACGAGACCAGCTATTCGGGAAAGAGAGTGAATCAGCGGCTGTAAGGCATCTTAGGAAGCAGGGATATAAAATTATCGAACAGAATTACAGAACAAAGCTTGGAGAAATCGATATAATCGCGAAAGAAAAAAACACCATAGTTTTTATCGAGGTAAAATCGAGAAAATCGGTCAGCTACGGAAATCCCAAATACGCTGTAACCCCGAAAAAAATGAGAAAGATATCGATGGTTGCCCTCTACTTTTTAAAAG
>CAYODW010000108.1:0-6518 GCA_964402865.1 uncultured Desulfonema sp.
TGCAGTTTTCAGAAGCAGGAAGCGGGGCTTCGAAACGCCCCAGGAAGAAGTTTTTTGCTGCGGGACAACCGTATTTCAGAGCGCAATTTTCAAGATGGGCGCGCAGTCTGTTTTGCGGCATCTTTTTTTGCATTGTCCGGATGCCGGCGATAATTTTTTCACGCGGCATCAGCCTTAAGTCCTGTCTCTTTTCCCTGTCAACAAGGATAACTGCCGTCCTGAAACCACCCTTGTGCATGCCTATGGCTCCATACGAAAAAAGAGGAAGCTGTCTTGCGGCTTGCTTCTCCTTGTAAGCGCTTACATGGGAAATAACGTATCCGGGTGAATTGAATGCCGCAACAGGGAATACCGGCTCCCCCGGTGAATAGGGGTTTTCTTTTAATATTTCTGTCCTGTTTGTTTCCAGATTGAATACAACCGGGCTTCTGTCAGGCAGAAACATGAACTCTCCGCCATAAGGCATGTCTATTGTGTTGCCGGTTGTAAGAGGTGCGAAAGAAGGTCCGGCCATCCCGGCGGCGGCATATCCTGCAAGTTCAATTATTTTGCCCTCTTTATCGGCAACAAGCGCCGTAATCAGTTTGTCTTTTTTCATTTCCCTCTTGTCTACTTCAGAAAGATGCTGTCTGCACTTATGATGTTTCGGAACCAGCCTCATCTTGCCAATAAGTTGAATTATTAATCCGGATGTTAATTTCTTATTGATTTACGCGGTAACAGTCAATATCTTTAAATAATTTCCATCCGGAAAATGCCCTTTTGTGCGATCTCTGTGTCAATCTGCGGGATTTCCTTGAGCTTGCCCAAAATTGCCGATTTCCGAATTGGAAACACAATAGAGTTCATGTTTTGTTTCCGGATGGACACTAAATAATGATTTGATGAATTGAAGCTCAGCCTGTATTTGTGAGGATATATGAAATGGATGGAGGACGCTGAAGAGGCGGTAAAAAAGATTCCTTTTTTTGTGAGAAAGAAAGTTCGGGAACGAGTTGAAAAAGAGGCATCTGAAGCCGGTAAAAGCGTTGTTACAATTGCTGAAGTAAAAGCGACTCAAAAGCGGTATCTTTCTGGAATGTCTTCTGAAATAAAGGGATATCAGATTGATACATGCTTTGGCCCGGGCGGTTGCCCGAACCGGGCGTATGGCGGAGATGATTTATTAAAAAGAATCGAGCTGCTTTTGAAGGAAGAAGATCTGCTTGAATTTCTGAAAAAAAATATCAGGGGTGATCTTAAGTTTCATCATGAATTCAGGATAACATTTTCAGACTGTCCGAATGCATGTTCTCAGCCACAGATAAAGGATATAGGATTAATCGGAGCCGTTTTACCGGCAATAACGGATGAAAAATGCTCACTTTGTGAAGCGTGCATAGGATCATGTGCTGAAGGCGCTATTTCAATCGATAAAGAAGAAGAAATCCCGGTTATAAATTTTGACCTTTGTCTAAAATGCGGCAAGTGCATAAAGGCCTGTCCGACAGGAACAATAACATCTGGAGAAAACGGTTTCAGAGTATTGCTCGGAGGAAAACTGGGAAGACATCCAAGGCTTGCGCGTGAGCTGAGGTGCATATTAAACGATGATAAGGCGTTTGAGATTGTAAAGGCCTGCATAATTCTTTATAAGAAAAAGAGCACCGAAGGAAAGCGGTTTGCCGAGATATTTAATGATGCCGATTTTAAAGATCTTGAAGAGCGTTTTTGTGAACAAATGATGTGAAAATAGAACATGACAACCTCGACACTAAAATCTTCATACAGGGAAAAACGGGAAAAAGCCAAAGAAAGCAATTGCAGCTGCTGCAAGCAGGCAGCCCCTTTCTGCTGGAGGTGCAGATGCGGATTTGCAATCTGCCAGGACTGCATGGAAGATAATTTCTGGGGAATGTCCTGCAATGGAATTACGTGGCAGTGCCCTGACTGCGGAGGTCAGAACGGGTTCGGGAATCAGTAAAATCCCAAACAGATAATCTTAAAAGCAATTAATTAAGAAGAATAGCTTCAAGTTCTTTTAATCTTGAAATATGATATTGAGCGGAAAGATCTTTGTTATTGTAAGAAACAAGCGGAATGCCGGCGCCCTTTGCAGCCATTTCGTCAAGCACCGAATCGCCAACATAAATTGCCTGTGAAGGTTTTATGTTGAAATGTTCCACGATCTTTATCAGGGATTCCGGATGAGGCTTTGGATCTTTAACATCAAGGGCGCATACAACAAGGTCAAAGTATCCCACAAGTCCGTGTTCCACAAGAATTCCCTGCATCGTATCACTTCTGTTTGTAGCGATAGCGGTTTTATATTTCGGCCTGATTTTTTCAAGAAGATCCTTTAAATCCGGTTCCATCTTCATTCCTTTAATAAACGGCCGGTATGACATTTTTTTCCGGAACGCATAGGCAGCTTCAAGCGTTTCAGGGTCGTTAAAGAGATTGTCAAGGACTTCGTTTGCCGTATGCATATGGGCATGGGCAAACTGCTCGGGAGTCATTTCCGGTTTTCCGAAATGATTCAGGATGCTGTTATAGTAATCCATGTTGGATTGGACTGAGTCAAACATTACTCCGTCGCAGTCAAAAGCAATTACCTTTATATCGTTCATAATATGTTCCCAAGGACCGGGATTCTGATTTCAGGATGAATCTTGTTATCTGTTTTAATAATAATCGAATCAAAATACTTGCCCTTAACTTTTGCCGTGCTTTTAACAGTCAGGAAATATTGTGTCGATTTTGACTCGGGACTTTTTTCAAGCTTAACGCGGATGTTGTTACCGTTTAATGCTGAAGTCTCAAGTATTTTAAAAGGATATTTTTCTTCAGGAATTATCTCTACTGTTGCTGAAAGGTTCTTATCAGAAGGACCATTTAAAAATACCCTTTCAGGCTTTACTGTGGCGAAATTTTCAACGAATCCGTAAACAGTAAGATGAATCGTCCGGTTGTTGATGTCGTTTGTGTGCACGACCATGTTTTTCTTAAGCGCTTTTCCACCATATCCTGCAGTATTAACCTTGATTACGATCTTTCCCTCGCCGCCGGCGGGAAGCTGTTTCGGAAAGGAAACAGCCGTGCAGCCTCAGCCGGTTTCAATTTTTTCAATATTAAGAGTGGCAGTTCCGGTGTTTTGAATAAGGAAATCATGGATGACTTCGGCTCCATCCAAAACCGGTTTAAACTCGAAAGTGTTAATGCTGATAACGGCTTTTGCCTGACCTTCTTCCACTCCTCCGTAAGAAATAACAGACAAGCCAATAAGTAAAATCAGGGATAAGCATGCAACTATAAACCTGTTTTTCATAACAAAAACTCCTTAATCATATTAAATATACTCGACCTCTTGAATTCCCCGGTATGGAGATGATCCTGAAACATCTTTTCCCCAGAGAGCAGAAAATAGAATCTTATATAAAAATGTCAAGAAATACCGTTATCTTTTTATGAAGGCATCATTTTTACATCATAAAATAAGGGTCAACATCCACAATCACACCAACATCCCTGTTTCCCTTCTGTGCGTTTTCAATAATAATGGTCCGGGCAAACCTGTGAAGCTGTTTTATCTCTTTGCCTTTTAAGAGAAGCTGCCATCTGAACCGACCCGCTATTTTTGGAACCGGAGCCTCTATGGGGCCAAGAATATCCACCGAGTTCATATTAAATTCTTTCTTGAATCTCGTGCAAAGGTCACCAAGCGCTTTTGCATAATCCCCGGTCTTCTTCTTCTCCTTTCCGAAAATTCTGATCTGTATCATTCTCGAAAAAGGAGGATAATTCAATGCTTTTCTAAATAAAAGCTCCTTTTCATAAAAAGCCCTGTAATCCTGATTCTTTGCCGATACGATGCTGAAGTGTTCAGGATTATATGTCTGGAGGATTACCTTCCCCGGAGAACTCCCTCTTCCCGCCCTGCCTGAAACCTGTGCAAGTAGCTGAAATGTCCGCTCACCTGACCTGAAATCAGGGAAAGCGAGAGACTGGTCCGCACATATGATACCTACAAGTGTAATATCAGGATAATCATGCCCTTTCGCCACCATCTGAGTTCCAACAAGGATGTCGATCGTTTTTTCTTTAAGCCCCTTTAATATTTTAACTGTTGAACCTTTACGATTTGTTGTGTCGGAATCCATTCTTGCAACTTTTGCTTCCGGGAAAAGACTTTTTGCCGCCGCTTCAATCTTTTCGGTTCCAAGACCGAGGAGTTTTATCTCAAAAGCCCCGCACTTTGCGCAACTGGAATTTGCGGTTTTTGTAAAACCGCAATAATGGCACTTGTACGCGTTGGCAGACCTGTGAAAGGTAAGAGAGATATCACAGTTTTTACACTTAAGCGCTTCCCCGCATTTCCCGCAGACAGGAAAACCGGCAAAACCTCTCCGGTTCAAAAACAGGAGTATTTGCTCCTTTCTGGCAAGAGTTTCTTTCATTCCGCATATAAGCTCTTCTGAAATATATCTTCTTATACCCCGTAAATCACGGTTTTCCTTCAAATCTACCACTGAAATTTCAGGAAGATTTCTCTCCTCAACTCTTTTTGTCAATCTTACTTCTGAAATTTTTCTTTTGGAGATATTGTGGTATGACTGCACTGAAGGAGTGGCGGAACCGAGAAGAACCAGACAGCCGGCAAGTTTTGCCCTCACTAAGGCAAGATCTCGCGCATTGTAACGCAATCCTCCCTCCTGTTTGTAGGAGTAGTCGTGTTCTTCGTCAACAATTATCAGCCCTATATTTTTAAAAGGTGCAAATATGGCCGACCTTACTCCAATTGAAATAGGTGTTTTCCCTTCGGCTATGCGAAGCCACTGGTCATATTTTTCACCAGCCGACAGGCCGCTGTGAAGAATTGAAACACATTCGCCGAAACGCGCACGGAATCGGCTTTCCATCTGTGAAATAAGAGCTATTTCAGGAACAAGAATCAGAACAGAATACCCCTTCTTTACAGCAAGAGACGCAAGTTGCATGTAAACTTCCGTTTTGCCGCTTCCGGTAACACCTGATAAAAGATATGAAAAAAAACACTTTCCTAAAAAGCCTGCAATTTCTGAAATTGCTCTATCCTGTTCCAAAGTCGGGACAGGAGCGATATCCGGGTTGATGGTCTCTCCGAATGGATCGCGGTATAAAGGTTTCAGGAAAATTTTGACGTGGCCCTGTTTTTCGAGAGAATTGACTATCCTTGCAGCTCCCGGCACTCTTTCATTGAGCCTTTTCACAGAAATTTCCCCGGATGTTTTAAGGGTCTCAATGATTTTAATCCTCGATTCCGAAAGGGATCCCGAAATTAGTTCATAACCAGTCAGGGATATATAGCGCTCCGTTTTAACCCTCGTTTTTCCTGCTTTTATCTCTCTTGTTTTTTCAATCCATCCCTTCTGTTTCATTGAATATAATAGAGATCCCGGGATCTCATATTTTAGTCCGGCACAAAGTTCTTTTACGCTCCGAGAAGATTCCATAAGAAGACCGAGTATTCTTTCTTCAGAGGATACAGGTCGCTTTTTATCTATGGCTTCTTGTCCTTTATCCGTTATGGTAAGCTTTGAAACTTCATACAGATTCAAACCGCCGGGAAGCGCGGTTTTTATAACCTCGCCGACCGGATGCATGTAATAATCCGAAATCCATCTGAAGAGAGGAATCATTGATGGGGGGAAAAGAGGGGTGTCATCAAGAATATCTGAAATGGACTTTATTTCTTTATCATCTTTGCTTTCCGTCTCTTCAAGAACATATCCTGTTACTTTACGCTGTCCGAACGGTACAAGAACCCTTTTACCTTGCAATGGTACATCCAACAGGCTGTCCGGAACCAGATATGTAAATGTCCCCCAAACCGGCAACGCCACGGCAACTTCTATATATTTGGAGTGATTTTTCATTTTTACCTTTGCAATATCTATATTTTTTGATAAAATCCAAGAACTTTTATAATACAACATAAAGCAGCCTGAATCGAGGAAAATTTATCTGAATATGGCCTATTCTGCTGAAATGGTTGATAAAGTCCCTTTTAACTCAAAAGTCGCGTTATGTGTAGCGTGTTTTTTCTGGGCAATATCTTTCATAGCAACCAAGGTTGCGGTTGAAAGCGTTCCCCCGCTGACACTTGTAACCTTGAGACTTATGATCTCATCATGCTGTTTTCTTCTCTGGTTTTTTGTTCGGGGCCGGCGGCTCAAATATGAAGGATTAACCTGGCTTGGCCAGCTCTTTTTGCTGAGCCTTTTCGGAACCGGACTTCACTATTCCACACAAACTATCGGACTCCAATATACAACTGCATCCAATGCATCCCTTTATGCAGTAACCGGCCCTATTTCAATTCTGATTATTGCCGTATTGTTCATGGGCGAAAAACTGACCTTGAAAAAAGGACTTGGCCTGCTTACAGCAATATTCGGCGTCATTATAGTCATGGGTCTGAATACTCTTTCTTCTTTTGATATTAAAGCACACATCTGGGGAGATCTTCTTGTATTTGCAAGCATATTCATGTGGGGAAT
>CAYODW010000109.1:0-6512 GCA_964402865.1 uncultured Desulfonema sp.
TTTACATGGAGAAAAATATGATCAAATCAAAAAAAATGAAACCCAGCTATAAATTGGAAATCCCGGATACAGTCAAGGCAAGCGTTCTTACGCCCATGGACTACAAATACAGGCAAAAAAGAGATATCGATATTGAAATTGAACAGCCTGAATTTACGTCCGTCTGCCCTATGACCGGTCTTCCGGATTTTGGGTGCATAATTATCAGTTACACCCCGGATAAAAAAATAATCGAACTAAAATCATTGAAATATTATTTACTTCAATACAGAAATGTCGGTATTTTTTATGAGCATGTCGTAAACCGCATACTGGATGACCTTGTGGAGGTTTTAAAACCGAAACGCATGGAAATAACCGGTGAATTCACTGCGAGAGGCGGAATAACAACACGGGTAACAGCAATATTCGGAGAGGGCCGATGATTTCATGCAAACGGATTTATGGTGTTAATGTTGCAGTTTTTCTTATAGTTTTTTTCCTCTCCTTCCTGGCAATTGGCTGCTCGCTTTTTTCGGCGGGAATCCAATCAAGTGGAACCGATATATTAAAACCTTCAGAAAACAGCCTTATAAAAAGAATCGCCCTTACAAAGTTCGAAAACAATTCCTTTATCGGAGAGGATGAATTTGAGGAGATATTTCAAAAAAGTCTTGTTGCGAAATTTGAGAAAGCCTGCCCGGGTATCTCGCTGATAAAACCGGAAGAGACCGACAATAACTTCCTGCCGGGAAAACTCCCGAAAACCACATCGGGACTGACAGACAATTTTAAAATCGCCGAAGCCGGAAGGAAGAACGGTTTGAATGCAATAATAACCGGTTCTCTTACCGATATTTCCGGAGAAGAAGCAACCAAAGGATTTCTATGGTTCTCAAGGTCTAAATTTATTGCCCGGATAAACATGATAATCAATGTTTATGATGCTGCAACCGGAACTAAAATCTATGAAGAGAGTATAAAGCACCAAATTGAAATTGCGGAACATGAATATGATGCTCTAATAGGCAAAACTCCCGTAAGCCTCCTTGAATTTAAAAATAAGATAACGGACGCTCTTTTTCTGACAGGAAAATCGGTTTGCAGGGAGATAAAAAAACAGCCCTGGCATGGATTTGTCATTTCAGTTCAGGAAAGCGGGATAACAATATCATCCGGAGAAAATGCGGGACTTAAAACCGGCATGGTTTTTGACGCTTACGATGCCGGGAAAATTATTTCCGGAGCCGGCGGGCAGAAATTTTTCATGCCGGGGCAAAAAGCCGGAACAGTCAAAATAACAGATGTTCTCAGGGATAAGGCTGAAGCGGTTGTTTTGACCGGAGACAATATTAAAGCCGGAAGCGTTTTAAAGGTCAGGCAATAAAACACCTGATCTTTATACTCTGACCTTATATATATTGACAGGCTCGCTGATTCCTTTTATGGGAACAGGAGGAAGGATATCTGCTTCCATATTGCTCGAAATTCCGGAATAAGTTGATTCACTTATAAGTATCTCCCCTTCTTTTGCAAGCCTCTGCAGCCTTGAGGCTACATTTACGGCCATTCCGACCGAAGTAAATTCTTTCTTTCTAAGGGAACCGAGGATGCCCGAAAAAACCTTTCCTGTTGAAATCCCGATGCCTATTTTCAGCTTAAAACCATTTTTTCCGGCAAGCACCTCATCAATCTGTGCTGCCTTCTTCTGCATTTCCATTGCTGCTTTCACTGCTCTGACCGAGTCGTCAGGAAAAGGAACGGGAGATCCGAAAACGACCATGATTGCATCGCCGATATGCTTGTCAACCGTTCCGTTGAAACTGAAAGCTATTTCTCCCATCGGGGAAAAATAATAATTATTCAGAAAATCGGCAAGTTCATCGGGCGGAATATTCTGGGACATTTTTGTGAATCCCCGGATATCGGAAAACAATATTGAAACCTCATGGAAAGTGGGTTTAAGAAATCCTGTTGAATTTTCAATCTCCCTGTAAATCTGCTGGGGAACAAACTGCCGCAGCCGCTTGCGAACGTTTATCTCCCGTATCTTTACTCTCAGTTCAATATTGTCAAACGGCTTGGTAAGAAAGCCGTCTATGCCTTCGTTTGTTGCAAGAATGGCTGCTTCCATAGTGGCATATCCGGTAAGAATAATCCTTGTTATTTCAGGATTGATCAAACCTATGGCGGAAAGGGTATCAAGGCCATTCAACCCCTGCATCCTGTAATCTGATATGACCGTTGATACAAGTTCACTGTTGTTTTTTACAAATTCAATTCCCTCTTCGCCATTTTCAGAAGTATATAATTCATAAGGCTCTTTTTTCAGAGCTCTAACAACGGAACGGCGGACACCCTCTTCGTCATCTATAAAAAGCAGTCCGTTCATATCGCTCCTCCTTGCATGAATTTTTTACAAGTCCGTCAAAATATGAGTCGATCATTCCTATTGCCTGATTTTCAGACATTACATGCTTTATGGATTCACGAAAACCGGAGCTTGAAGGAAGTCCCTTTACGAACCAGCCAAGCCGGCTGCGCATCATAAAGCATGCCTGCTTTTCTCCAAGATACTCGACGGTAGCTTTAAGATATTCTTTCATGGCTTCAAACCTGCGTGCAATGCTCACAGGCTGAAGAGGCTTTCCTTCCATTACAGCCTTTATCTGTGAAAATATCCACGGATTACCTATGGCTGATCTTCCGATCATCACCGCGTTGCACCCTGTCTGACTTATCATTCTAACAGCATCTTCGGCAACAATTATATCTCCGTTGCCAATTACAGGTATGGAGACACTTTCCCTTACCTTTGATATTACTGACCAGTCGGCCTTACCCTTGAACCCCTGATTAGCTGTCCTCGGATGCACTGCAACAGCATCAACTCCGCAGGCTTCGGCTATTTTTGCTGTTAAGACTGCGTCCTCTCCGGTTTTTTCCCAGCCTGTCCTCATTTTAATTGTAAGAGGGATTTTTATGGAGTTCCGGACCGCTTTCAAAATTGCTTCGGCCCTCCCGGGATCCTTCATAAGAACGACGCCTGCTCCTGACTTAACTATTTTCTTAACCGAACATCCGAAATTTATATCAAGAATATCGGCTCCCGCTGATTCCACAATTCTTGCTGCTTCTGCCATAACAGAAGGATCTGAACCGAATATCTGGAAGGACGCCGGTTTTTCCTCAGGAAAAGATTCGAGCATTCTGAGAGTTTTTTCAGAGCCAAAGACAAGACCATTTGAACTGATCATCTCTGAACAGACCAGACCGCATCCCCCTTTTTTAGCAATGAACCTGAACGGAAGATTGGTAATACCGGCAAGAGGAGCCAGGATTGTATTATTATCTATGACCAGGGAGCCGATTTTCATGAATATTTGCTCGTCCATTCTCTGATCTCCGACAAATTAACTCCTTTTCTATTTCTTCTTCAGATCAGTAAAAGAAATGATCCTGGCACTTCCTGAATCTCCCGATTTTTCCTGACTTTTCCTTTTTTCAACGGGCTCTTCGGGATCTTTAGGGCAAATAACAAGCTCCATTCTTATCTTTTTCCCGTTCATCGTAAATTCCGCACCGTTTATGTATGAATCTCTCAATATCCAGGTATTAGTGTGAACCGGCACCTGCAACATCAGCAACCTGACATGATACCATGAACGCTTGGAGTCGGGCAGGATTTCTTCAATCCTCGCAAAAACAAGAGGTTTCTCTTCAAAATATATCAGTACTATATCGCCTTCTGAAGCCATTTTTCTCCATTATAATAATTTGAGCTCATACTCAAAATAATTTTGGGTACATGCAAGTTTGGATATTATTGCCATTTTAACACACCCGTGATTTAATGTTTTAAAGGTCAAAAATATGGATAGTTTATTATACCATTTAAAAAAACAATACAAGCCGCCATGAAAACAGCACAAAAATCTGATATTAGTAAAGAGGCAGCAAATCAATGCAAAAAATTCTGGTAAGTGCCTGCCTTTTGGGAGAAAAGGTTCGCTATGACGGACTGGTCATTCCGGTTGCAAACGCTCTGACTGATGCATTTGAGCAGATAGCGGATATGATTCCATTCTGTCCGGAAGCTTCGGGCGGATTGCCTGTGCCGAGGAATCCCGCAGAAATTATAGGCAAAGATGGATTCGATGTGCTCGACGGGAAAGCAACTGTTCAAAACATAAGTGGTTGTGATGTAACGCTCTTTTATTTAAACGGAGCCGCAAAAGCTCTTAAAACTGCAGTAAAAAATAACATCAAAGCAGCGATTATGAAAGAAAAGAGTCCATCTTGCGGAAATTTATTTATATATAACGGAAACTTTGCTGGAATACTCAAACAGGGCAAAGGAGTGACTGCAGCTCTTTTTGAAAGAAACGGAATTCATGTTTTCAGCGAAAAAGAGATTGAAAAAGCAGTCGCATTTATTAAAAAGATAAACGAAGGCTTTTGACTCTGTTATTATTTTAATATATATCTGCCGGAACTAAAAAATTGATGGATTTGCTATAAGGTAAAAGTACATGGAAATAGATGATAAAAAAAACGGCCATGATCCGGAATGGGAAGACCGCACATTATGCCCGGATGGCAGTTGTATCGGCGTGATAGGCCCTGACGGAAAATGCAAGGAATGCGGGATGCCATCAGCCTATCCCTCAGAAGGAGAATCAAAGGCTTCGGAGACACTCAAGAAACCCACATACAGTATCACTCAAGATGCGGAGTCATACCCTTTATGGGAAAACAGAATTTTATGCCCGGATGGAAATTGCATCGGCATAATAGGCCCGGATGGCCGCTGTAAGGAATGTGGTAAAGAAGGTTGATTCTTCCAAACTGTTTTAGAAGATACTTCTCATGAAAGATGCGGATTCCAAAAGTTCCTCTAAAATTTCAGCATTGATTGTTGCAGCATCAAGCTCCTTTCTCACTCCTTTTACCATATCTTCCGTTAACATAGCCCTTCCTTCCATTGAGCGGGAATTTCAGATCAATGCTCTTCTTTTAAGCTGGATTGCAACTTCGTACCTTTTATCAGCAGCCATATTCCTTGTACCTTTTGGAAAGCTCGGCGATATTTACGGGAGAAAAAAAATATTCCGGTATGGCATAATAATATTCACTCTTTCATCCTTTATTGCAGCATTTTCAAATTCAGCCGGCATGCTCATATTCTCCAGAATCATTCAGGGACTGGGCAGCGCCATGGTATTTGCCACAGGAATTGCCATAATAAGTTCCGTTTTCCCTCCCGAAGAAAGAGGCAAGGCTCTCGGCATAACCGTCGCAGCAGTCTATTCCGGTCTCTCATGCGGCCCCTTTTTCGGAGGTTTTCTCACACAGCATTTTACATGGAGAAGCATTTTTGTTGTGAATGTCCCGCTCGGAATCATAATCATACTTCTTATTCTTTTTAAATTGAAAGGGGAATGGGCAGACGCAAAGGGCGAAAAATTCGATATCAAAGGATCTGTAATATACGGCCTTTCGCTTATCGCCCTGATGTGCGGTGTTACACTTCTTCCGGACTTGTCCGGCTTTGTTTTAATCATAAACGGCTTTTTAGGACTCTTTCTTTTCTATAAAATGGAAAGAAGCATCAGATACCCGGTTTTTGATGTGAATCTGTTCGGAACAAACAGAGTCTTTGCCTTTTCATGTTTCGCCGCATTGATAAACTACAGCGCGACTTTTTCCGTGACATTTCTTACAAGCCTTTTTCTTCAATATATAAAAGCACTCTCCCCGCAAGACGCCGGAATAGTTCTCATCTCTCAGCCGGTAATGATGGCGCTCTTTTCACCTGTTGCGGGAAGACTTTCGGACAGAATTGAGCCGCGTATTATAGCATCGATCGGAATGGCAATAACGGCCTCCGGACTCATATTACTGTCAATGATAAGGGAAAACACCGGTATTGCCCCGATTGTTTCCTGTTTGATGCTTCTCGGGTTTGGCTTTGCTCTTTTTTCTTCCCCGAACATGAATGCCATAATGGGGAGTGTTGAAAGAAGATTTTATGGAATAGCCTCCGGATCAGTCGGCACGATGCGCCTTCTGGGGCAGATGCTGAGCATGGGAATTGTTACCCTTATATTCGCCCTTTTAATAGGGAGGGTTCAGATAACAAATGAATACCACCCTGTTTTCGTGAAAAGCTTCCGACTGGCCCTCATGATATTCTCGGTGCTCTGCACAGGAGGTATATTCCTCTCGCTTTCAAGGGGAAAGCTCCGCTAAAGTGTGTTATAATGATGATTGAAAAAATACATGGAAAGCATTATGTTAATCTTTAAAACTGTTTTTCAGGCACATTAACGATAAAAACCATAAAGCCTTATCTTGATTGTCAGATAATGTTCCGATTGTATCACGTTCAAGTCGTTTGGTTATGGGTGCGTATGCTGACCGCAGAAAACTTGTCACAAGTCTTCGAGGACGCCCCCAAATAGACAATAAAATTGTACAGGCGGAAACGATATACGGCTTCGTGGGAATAACTCCTCTGGGGCTGCCCGGAT
>CAYODW010000110.1:0-6299 GCA_964402865.1 uncultured Desulfonema sp.
ACAGCTCCGCCGATAGCTCTTCGTGACAGCAGCGGACAATATTTCTATCTAAGCGATTATACAGGTTCTTCTGCAAAGAAACCCGTAAAAGGCGTAATCGTCAATTTTTTCGCCTCAACTTGCGATCCGTGCAAAAAAGAACTCCCGGCGTTAAACTCTCTTGTAGATGAGTTCGCTAAGGAGAATATCAAGGTTGTAATAATCGGCTACAAAGAAGGCTTTGAAGCTTTTATGAGCATGCTTGAAGATCTGAAGGTGAATAAACCTGTAATTCTGAGCGACCCTTATGGAAAAGCCGGAAAGGAATACGGTGTTTACGGCCTGCCTATGACGGTATTCATCGGAGTTGACGGCAAGATGAAAGAGATAGTCAGAGGTGAACTGACAAAAAAGACGCTTAAAGAAAAGGCGGCCAAAGTTTTCAAATGAAATTTTGAGAGTTTCCCTTAACCCCCTTCTTTAGCAATAATTTTCAAAAAATATTGACAAGTATGATTTCTATAGATACAGAAATCATTTCTCCGGATGTGTTATTAACCGGTTTCAACCCTTTTTAGTTACATAAATTGCAGTATAAACAGCTAATTGGATAGTAGCAGAAGAGTTCATACCGGGTGTTTTCCGCCCGGTTTAAAGATAATTATTTATCAGGAGAATTAAGAGATGTCTCATCATGTTATCGGATCAGTACTGGTTGTGGGGGGCGGGATTGCCGGAATGCAGTCTGCTCTCGATTTGGCCAATTCCGGATATTATGTTTACCTGCTTGAAAAATCCCCTTCAATTGGCGGGGTAATGTCTCAGCTTGACAAGACATTTCCCACCAATGACTGCGCAATGTGAATTATCTCCCCGAAACTGGTCGAGGTCGGCCGGCATCTGAATATTGAGATTATAACATCAAGCGAAGTCAAAAATATCAAGGGTAAAGCCGGAAATTTCGAGGTTGAGATTATCCGCCATCCGAGGTTTGTTGACGAGACAAAATGTATCGCCTGCGGTGCCTGTACCGAAAAATGCCCCAAAAAGGTTGACGATGAATATAATATGGGGCTCGCGAAAAGAAAGGCCATTTATGTCCAGTATGCCCAGGCGGTTCCATTAAAATACAGTATTGACAAGGCAAACTGCATATATTTTGTAAAGAAGGGAAAATGCGGGGCCTGTAAAAAAGTCTGCCCGACAGGAGCGGTTGATTTTGACCAGAAGGAAGAGGTTAAGACCCTGAATGTAGGATCCGTAATTCTTTCCCCCGGCTTTGCTCCCTTTGATCCGACCGTTTTTGATTCCTACCAGTACTCCAAGCTTCCCAACGTCATGACCGCAATGGAGTTTGAGCGTATTCTTTCCGCTTCAGGGCCGACTATGGGGCATCTCGTCCGAACATCCGACCATAAGGAGCCTAAAAAAATAGCATGGTTCCAGTGCGTCGGGTCAAGAGATATGAACAGGTGCGACAATTCCTACTGTTCTTCGGTATGCTGCATGTATGCGATTAAGGAGGCAGTCATTGCAAAGGAGCATGCAGGCAAGGATCTCGACTGTGCCGTTTTTTTCATGGATATGCGGACCCACGGGAAGGAATTTGAAAGATTCTACAACAATGCCAAAGACAAACATGGAGTTAGGTTCATAAGATGCAGGGTACACACGATAAATCCGATTGCGGGTACTGATGACCTTGAAATCCGTTATATCACCGAAAACGGAGAACTTAAAACCGAGATTTTCGATCAGATAGTCCTTTCTGTTGGATTGCAGATAAAACCGGAAATCTCCGACCTTGCCAAGAGGCTTGGAATTGAACTGACGGAAGGAAGATTCTGTAAAACTGAAACATTTGAGCCGGTTGCGACCTCAAGAGAAGGAATATATGTTTGCGGGGTGTTTCAAGGGCCTAAAGATATTCCCCAGGCAGTTATAGATGCAAGCGCTGCGGCTTCTGCGGCGGGTGAAATTTTAAGCGAGGCCCGCGATACGCTCATAAAGCACAAAGAGGCTGTTTCCGAGACAAATATTACAGGTGAGCGCCCGAGAATAGGTGTTTTCGTCTGCCGGTGCGGCATCAACATAGCCGGGGTTGTGGATGTTCCAAAAGTGGCGGAATATGCAAAGACACTTCCTTATGTTGAATTTGCAACCGACAACCTTTATTCCTGCTCCCAAGATACGCAGGAGAATATGGCCCAGATAATCAAAAAAGAGAGATTAAACAGGGTCGTTGTTGCCGCCTGTACTCCCAAGACACATGAACCGCTTTTCCAAGAGACCCTTACGAATGCGGGTCTAAATAAATACCTTTTCGAGATGGCAAATATTAGAAATCAGGATTCGTGGGTGCACAAGAGCAGTCCCGAGCTTGCAACCGAAAAAGCGATAGACCTTGTCAGAATGGCGGTAGCCAAAGTTGCCTTAATGGATTCCCTCAAGGAGGCTGAACTTCAGGTCAATCAGACAGCCATTGTAATCGGTGGCGGAATCGCAGGGATGTCGGCTGCAAAAAGTCTTGCCAAACAGGGCTATGAAACCCATATCATTGAAAAAGGCTCATCTCTTGGCGGCCAGGCTCTCAATATTTTCAGGACTCCGAAAGGCGAAGATATAGCACTAAAGCTTTCAGAACTTGTTGCTGAGATAAAAAAGGATGGTAAAATTCATGTCCATCTTGATTCTGTCATCACAAATGTCGAAGGCTTTGTTGGAAATTTTAAATCTACTATTTCCTCAAACGGAAATGCAGATGTTATAGAGCATGGAATAGCGATTATCGCAACGGGCGCGAGTGCTTTCAAGCCCTCTGAATACAATTACGGCAAAGACACTCGTATAATGACGAGCCTTGAGCTTGACAGAAAATTCATTGAAAAGGATCCTTCTCTTAAAAAAGCCGAATCCGCAGTTTTCATACAGTGTGTTGGATCAAGGGAGCCTGACCGGCAATACTGCTCTAGGGTTTGCTGTACACATTCGATCGATAATGCCATAGAGCTTAAAAAAATAAACCCTGATATGAACGTCTACGTTCTTTACAGGGACATAAGAACTTATGGTGAACGTGAATATCTTTATAAGAAAGCGCGGGAGAAGGGCGTTATTTTTGTTAGATATTCGACGGACAAAAAACCGGAAGTCAGTCTTGAGAACGGAAAGATAAAAGTCAGAGTTACTGACCATATACTGGGCATGCGTATGGAGATCGAAGCTGATCTCGTTACCCTTGCAACCGCTGTTATTCCGAACAGGGATTTACAGCTTGCCAATTTCTTCAAAGTGCCTGTAAATGATGATGGATTCTACATTGAGCGGCACGCAAAACTCGGCCCGTCCGAATTTGCGACGGACGGTGTTTTCCTGTGCGGCCTTGCCCACTATCCAAAGCCTATTGATGAATCGGTGGCACAGGGAAAAGCGGCGGCATCAAGGGCTGTTACGCTTCTTGCAAGGAAAAAGATCCACACGAGCGGAACAATAGCCGAAACCATGCCTGCTGCCTGCAGTTCATGCGGGGTCTGCGTTTCTATATGTCCTTACTCCGCTCCTTCTTTTATTGAAGAGACAGCAAGGTTTTTCCCGGGCAAGGCGCAGATAAATCCTGTTTTATGCAAAGGATGCGGTTTATGCGTGGCATCATGCAGATCCGGCGCCATAAGACTCAAAGGTTTTGACAATGACCAGATTTTTGCCCAGATATATGAATTAAATAAAGCCGTGTAGATAATTTGAGATTTCAAATTTCAAATTTGGAATTCAACGAAGGAGAATATTATGTCAGACTGGGAACCGAAAATAGCGACTTTTTTGTGCAACTGGTGCAGTTACGGAGCCGCTGACCTTGCTGGTGTCGGAAGGATGGAATATCCGCCGAACATCAGGGTCATCAGGATACCATGTACCGGGCGTATGAGCCCCAAGTTTTTCCTTGCCGCACTCATGCAGGGGGCTGACGGTGTATGGGTATCCGGGTGACATCCGGGCGAATGCCATTACCTGGAAGGTAATTATTATGCTCGTAGAAAATTCGGACTTTTCAATAATCTTATGGAACACATGGGTGTTGAACCCGGCCGGTTGAGTTTTTCCTGGATCTCCTCCGCTGAATCAACCAAATTTGTTGAAGTGGTGAAGGATGTTACGGCGACGGTAAAGGCCCTGGGTCCCAATAATAACTTTAAGAAAGCAGCCAAGGTAGCTTAACATGCTAGGATATATTGATAAGATAAGAGAAATATCTAAACGGCTTTTGGATGAAGGCAGGGTGGATATGGTAATAGGTTTCCGTAAAGGAACTATCCCTATGATGAATGAACCATGCTTTGTCAAGAATTCCGGTGAGTTGTCAACGCTTGTCTGGGACAGTAATTGCGGAATCAATCTGGCCAATTATCTTACAGACAGGAAGGAAAAGATAGGAATTGTTGCCAAGGGATGTGATTCAAGGAATATCGTAACCCACATTATTGAAAATAAGATCAAGCGGGAGAAACTCGTAATCATAGGCATTCCCTGCAAAGGAATGATAGATAAACGGAAAGTCGCCGGGATGTTTGAAAACGGCATTGATGATATAAGTGAAGACGGCAACACAGTTCGGGTCAAAAGTATGGGTGTTGAGACCACCCTGAATAAATCCGAGCTGCTTCAGGAAAACTGCGCACTCTGCGTTCACCGCAATCCGGTCATTTATGATGAACTGGCCGGCCCTCTGGTTGAGGAGCAGAAAGATGTTGACCGGTACGCCGATGTCCGCCGGATCGAAGCCATGACACCGCAGGAAAAATGGGAGTATTTTAAGAATCTTATTTCCCCGTGCATCCGGTGCTATGCATGCCGGAATGCCTGTCCCCTTTGCTACTGCCCCACCTGCTTTGTTGATGAATCACGACCCCAGTGGTGCGGTAAGAGCCAGGATGAAATTGACACCCGAACCTTTCATTTTCTGAGGGCCTATCATTGCGCAGGCCGTTGCACCGATTGCGGCGCGTGTGAAAGGGCATGCCCGGTCGGAATAAAAGTCCGTCAGTTCACAAGCAAGCTCAACAAGGACTGCCTGGATATGTTTGGCTGGGAAGCCGGACTATCTCCGGATCAGAGGCCGCCGCTTGATACCTATAAACCAGCTGATCCGGGTGATTTTATAAAATAAATAACTTGTAACCCGTAATATAAAGAATAAGGCTATAGCTATGAAGGTTATTAAAATCGATAAAAATGACTGGGCCGGCGGAATAGGAAAAATTCAGAGTTCTTACCGATTGTACGGTCCGGTCAAGGGTGATGCATTTCACGATTTCAAAGAGCTTGAAAAGGGAGAGTTGCCGGATCTGGATTTTTTTAATACGCGCATTTCCCCAAAATCGGTAGTTTATCCCCAATCCGAGGTTATGTTCGAATATTCTCTGGATGAAAAAGATGCCGGGCATCATATATTGAAGGATGCAGCAAAGGATTATTCGCCTAAGGCTGTATTGGGAATCAGGCCTTGTGACGCGGCCTCTTTTCTGCTTGTAAAGCGCAACTTTGATACCCCTGAATACAAGGATCCATACTGGATCAGATCATATGAAGCAACGACATTTGTCGGATACGCCTGCAATAATCCATGCAGCACCTGCTTTTGCACAACAGCCGGATCGGGTCCTTTTAATGAAGAAGGTCTGGATGTGCTCCTTGTCGATGACGGAGATTGCCGATATGCGAAGGTGATTACAGCAAAGGGAGAAAACCTTTTGAATGCGGCCGGGTGGAAAACCGAGGCTGATGGGGCTGCTCCTGACAAAATTGCTGCTCTTGAAAAGAAAGCTGAGTCCCTGATAGGTTCTTCGGTAATGACAGGCCAGCTTAGAAACAAGAAGACAACAGAACTCTATGAGGCTCCCTTCTGGGAAGATGTCTCGTTTTCCTGCATTAACTGCGGAACTTGCACATACCTCTGTCCGACGTGCTGGTGTTTTGATATCCAGGATGAAAATTCGGGATGTTCAGGAGTACGCATGCGAAACTGGGACAGCTGCATGTTTCCGCTTTTTACAATTCATGGAACAGGGCATAATCCGAGGGGTACAAAGCTTCAAAGGGTGCGCCAGAGGTTCATGCATAAACTGAAATATTACGTCGACAAATATGATGATGGAATTCAGTGCGTCGGCTGCGGCCGCTGCATTCGCTCCTGTCCGGTTAACATTGATATACGCAGGGTCTGTGACATGATGAACAGTTATGATCCAAAAGCATGCGCTTGCCCAGTAAAGTGATAAAGGGGGGTATTAAAGTGCTAAATCCATATATGCCTTATCCTGTAC
>CAYODW010000111.1:0-6296 GCA_964402865.1 uncultured Desulfonema sp.
AAGGGCTATGTTGAAGATGTACACAACAAGGGAATATGGCTCAAAGACGGCTGGTTCAATACTGGAGATCTCGGACGAAAAGATAAAGACGGCTTTTTCTGGCTCACAGGCAGAAAGAAAGATCTCATTATAAGAGGAGGGCACAATATAGATCCTGCAACAATAGAAGAACCGATATACAAAATGAAAGGGATAAAGGTTGTAGCAGCGGTCGGGCGTCCTGATCCGCATGCCGGAGAAGTTCCGGTTGTCTATGTAGAAGTTTCAAAGGATGCCGCCATAAGCGATAAGAAGGTCTTGGAGTGGGCGGCGTCAAATATTGGAGAAAGGGCGGCCATCCCAAAGGAAGTAATTATAACCGATCATATACCACTGACGGCTGTTGGGAAGATTTTTAAACCGGCACTGAAGTGGGATGCGATTAAAAGAACTTATGAAAAGGAACTGAAGACTTTAGGGAGTCTCGCGGAATCCTTTGATGTTTCGGTGGGCGAGGATAAAATATACGGGACAAGCGCGTATATAAAGGTTAAACCTGCTTCTGGCGTTGCTCCTGAAAAGATTATAAAACGTGTATCGGAGATTCTCGCCCACTATACTGTACATTATGAATTCACTACAGAATGACGACCTAAAATCCCGTCACTCCCGTGAAAACGGGAGTCCAGAGCTGTCCGATTTTTCTGGATTCCCGCTTCCGCGGGAATGACGAAAAAGAGAAGTTTGAGCCTTTTTCGAACTTATCATGGAATGATATTATGACAGGAAGCATATCAATCGGAATTATGGCCGACAGTCATGGAATGCCCGACGCTATAGCCGGTGCTGTCAGGCTGTTTCGGAGAGAAGAATGCAGCCTTATATATCATCTTGGAGATATCTGTGACAGTGGTTATCCTGAAACAGTCGAGTCATGCGTCAGCATGCTAAAGGCAAATAATGTTAAGGCTATAAAAGGAAACAACGACCATGCAATATCGGCAAATCATCCGGGAGGGGAAATATCCGAAGAAACGATCGTGTATTTATCCGCTTTACCGCTTGTTGCTGAATATGGGGAGGTTTTTTTAACTCATTCGCTACCTTTCGCCGAAACGCTTGGCCTTTCATGCATGATAAGAGGGATGGGCAAGAATGAGGCCGCCCTTTTTTTTAAGGAACATCCGGAAAATATTTTGTTCAGAGGACACGGACACAACCCTGAGATCATATCAAATGAAAGCGGGGAGATGATTTTCAGGAGCATTTTTCCCGGTGAAAACACTCAACTTGCCGGCAGACTTCCATGTATCATTACCTGCGGAAGCCTTGCAGCAGGGTACTGCATGATATGGAAGCCCGAAGAAAAAAGTGTGAAATGTTGTATGATATAAAGATCGAATATCGGACATCGAATGTCGAAAGCCAAAGATTGTGAATCGAAGATCGTGAATCGTTAGTCGATTAATGAACCACGAACGACGAATCACGATCAACGAAGTCCGATGTCTAATGTATGTTTTTTCGAACCAGAAACCAGAAACAATAATTTTAGGAGAATTTCATGTACAGATACTTGTTCAGTCCGATCAAAATCAACAAGCTTGAAATCAAAAACAGGATTGCATACCCGGCTCTCGGGCTGCTCTATTCCTATGACAGCAAACTGAATGACCGCTACTACAACTATTTTAAGGAAAGAGCCGAGGGAGGCACAGGCCTTGTAACTGTCGGGCCGGTCGGAATCGATTTCCTAGGTTCCGGAATTCTTGCTCTTTCGCTGGCAAACGACGAGGCGATTCCGTCGTTTCAAAAGCTTACTTCAATAATTAAAAACGATGGGGCACGCGCCTGGGTTCAGCTTTTCCATGCGGGAGCATATTCTCATCCTTTTCTTATAGATGGCAAAGATCCCATAGCCCCGTCTCCTGTTTATTCGGTATATTCAAAGGCCACTCCGCGCGAAATGTCGAAAGATGACATCAGAGAAGTTCAGAAGGCTTATGTAAATGCCGCTGTAAGGGCTGTTGAGGCCGGATTTGACGGAGTCGAAATCCTTGCTTCAGGCGGTTACCTTATCACTCAATTCCTTTCGCCCCTTAAAAACAAAAGAACCGACGAATACGGTGGAAGTTTTGAAAACAGGATCAGATTTCCAAGGGAAGTAATTGAGCTTATTCGGATGCGGGTTGGTCCCGATTATCCTCTCACGATACGAATGGCTGGTAATGATTTTGTGGCCGGAAGCAACACGGATATCGAAACCCCTGAATTTGCAAAGGTCTATGAGAAGGCGGGAATAGACGCAATCAATGTTACCGGAGGATGGCATGAAACGAAGGTGCCCCAGCTTCCCATGGAGCTTCCCAGATCAGGCTACTCGTACCTTGCGCTTAATATCAAAAAGGCGGTGTCGGTTCCTGTAATTGCTTCAAACCGCATAGCCGATCCGGAAAGCGCGGAAAATATAATCAGGGACGGCTATGCGGATATGGTCAATCTCGGGCGGATTCTTATCGCAGATCCCGAATGGCCGTTGAAGGCCTTTGAAGGAAGGGCGGATGAAATCAGGCCCTGCGTTGCCTGCTCTCAGGGATGCACCGACGAGGTATTCAGCGGTCGGCCTGTATTCTGTGTCGGAAATCCTCAAGCAGGCTTTGAAGCCGAACGAAAAATTGGAAAAACGGGTAGCCCGAAGAACGTCATGGTTGTCGGAGCCGGAGCGGCAGGGCTCGAAGCAGCCATCACAGCTAAAAAAGCGGGACATAATGTTGAACTTTATGAAAAAGATGACGATATCGGCGGACAGTTATGGATTGCAAGCGCTCCTCCCCATAAGCAGGAGTTAAGGGAATTCATCCGGTATTACAGGGCAATGGTCATTAAATACAAGATCCCTTTATTCCTGAATACCTTCGTGGACAGGGAGATTATTTCAAAAAAGAAACCGGACCATATTATCATTGCCGAAGGGGCTGAATCGGCTGTTCCTCCGGTGGAAGGAACGGATGATCCGTATGTTATATCTGCATGGAAGGTTTTAAGAAATAATCCTCCACTGGCAAAAAATGTCGCCATCATCGGCGGTGGCTCGGTTGGCCTTGAAACAGCGCTTTTTATAGCTTCGAAAGGAACAATATCTCCTGAAATACTCTATTTCCTTTTTGCCTATGATGCGGAAACTCCCGAGCGCCTTAAGGAGCTTATGTTCAAAGGCTCATGTTCCGTGACTGTCTTTGAAATGCTCCACAAGATAGGAAAAGACATTGGTAAATCAACAAGATGGGTTGTATTCGATAATCTTAAAAGATACGGTGTAAAAACCATTACAGGAGCAAAAGTATCTTCCGTAAGAAATGGAAAGGTACTTTTTGAGAAAGATGGAAAAAAAGAAGAGATGATATTCGGAAATATTATCCTTGCATCAGGATCAAGGCCGGTAAAAAAACTTTCGGCTGAAGTCTCGACTCTCGGAATTCCGTTTACGACAGTTGGCGACTGCATCGCGCCGGGTCGGATAAACGAAGCCATACATGGCGGCTTCCTTGCAGCGCTGAAGATCTGAATACGGTCTCTGGTCTCTTGTTCATGGTCCCTAGTTTCCGGTTTACGTTTGTTTTTTAACCAGATACCAGGAACTGTGAACCAGAGACGTTATTAATTCCCGATTCACGCCTAACGCCTCTCGCCTCGTGCCTTTTACTTCTTCCCTTTCTCCATCTCTTCAGCCTTCAGAGTCTTTCTCAATACTTTTCCGACATTTGTTTTGGGAAGCTCTTTCCTGAATTCTATCTGCGTCGGAAGCTTGTAAGCGGCAAGTTTTGTCTTGCAATATTCGATCAGCTCTTCCTGGGTGGAAGTTTCCCCATCTTTCAGCACGACAAAAACCTTTATCTGCTCACCTCGTGTAGGATGCGGTATCCCAATAGCACATGCTTCCTGTACTTTCGGATGCTCAAAAAAGACTTCATCTACATCCCTAGGATAAACATTGAAGCCGCCTGATATAATCATGTCTTTTTTCCGGTCAACAATGTAAAAGTATCCGTCATCATCCATTTTAGCGATATCGCCGGTATAGAGCCAGCCGTCTATAATGGTTTTGATCGTCTCTTCAGACCTGTTCCAATAGCCTTTCATGACCTGTGGGCCTCTTACAATGAGCTCTCCCGTCTCGCCGACGGGGACATCCGTCGCACCATCATTCAAGTCAACGATCCTGCATTCCGTATCAGGATAAGGAATGCCGACACTTCCTATTTTCTTCATCCCGGTAAATGGATTCGCATGGGTTACAGGAGATGATTCCGTCATACCGAATCCTTCCGAAATTGTTGCACCGGTAATTTTTTCAAACTCCTTTATCACTTCAACCGGAAGAGGCGCGCTTCCTGAAAAGCAACCTTTTATGGAAGTAAGATTGGTATTTTTGATTTTGGGATGGTTCAGCAAACCGATATACATCGTTGGAACGAGAGGTGCAAAAGTGGGCTTGAACTTTGCTATTGCCTCTATGAGCGGATCAGGCTGCGGTTTAGGTACAAGGATATTGCCCCACCCCGCGCATATAGCAAGGTTCATGCAGCAGGAAAGACCGAAAGAGTGAAAAAAAGGAAGAGCGCCAAGCATAATCTCATGGCGGCCGCGGAACTCCGGAAACCAAGCATCTATCTGCTGTATCTGCTTGCTTAGATTTCCATGAGTCAGCATGACCCCTTTTGATACACCGGTTGTTCCGCCGGTATATTGAAGCATTGCAATATCATAAAAAGTAACTTTGACACCCTGTGCAATTGGAGAATACTTTTTCAGAATATCTTTCCATTTGTAAACATCAGGAGCCGGTTTAACATCGGCAGCCAGCTTCTGCTTTTTGGCAACAAGAGGGAAAAGAAAATTTTTCGGAAAGGGCAGATAATCACCTATGGAAGTATAAACAATCTGTTTTATTCCGGTTTTTTTCCTGAGATCGATCATGCGGTTTCCGAGCAGGTCAAGCGTGATCAGAACCTTTGAGCCCGAGTCATTGAACTGGTGTTCAAGTTCCCTGTCGGTGTATAGGGGATTATTCATTACCGTTATTCCGCCTATCTTCATTATTGCATAATAGGCGGCAACACAAGGAATAAGATTGGGAAGAAGAATGGCAACCCTGTCATCTTTTTTTATGCCGAAATCGACCAGGCATGATGCGAACCTGTCCACCATATCCTTAAGGCGACTGTAAGTGACTTCATACCCCTGGAAAGATAAAGCCATCCTGTCGGGATATTTCTTTACCGAGTTCTCAAAAGATTCCGGCAGGCAGATCGGATCATAATTGATGGTCGGCGGAACGCCCTTATCGTAAAACGCAAGCCAGGGCTTATCCTTATATTTTACCTCTTTTCCCATAACTCTCTCCTTCTAATATAATTGCATATCCGGTATGGATAAAATTCCGGCGCTCAGGGAATTTTTTGCTTCAATCCATTTATTTCTGACAGAGCTATTCCCCCGCCTGAATCATAAGATCAGGCCGGGGGATAGTCACATGCGGTCTGCGCCTGTTTAAATCAGCTCATGTTAATCCACTACAAGGTGAGTTCTTCTGTTCTTTGCCCAGGCTTCTTCATTATGGCCCGGATCAACGGGTTTTTCTTCACCATAGCTGACTGTTTTTAAACGTGATGCAGCAATGCCAAGATCGATGAGAAAATTCTTTACACTTTCGGCACGTCTCTCTCCGAGTGCGAGGTTATATTCATTGGTTCCGCGCTCATCGCAATTACCTTCTAATGTTATTGAAACATCGGAATATTTCTGAAGTATGGCGGCATCCTTTTTCAAAAGTTCCTGAGCGGCAGGAGTAAGAGCTGCACTGTCAAAATAAAAGTACACATCCTCGCCCATCAGTGCCTGCATGGCAGCGGCTCTTGCATCTTTCTTTACCTCTTGTAGAGGAGGTTTCACGGGCTCCTGAGCCTTTTGAACAACGGGGGCCGGGGCCGGAGCCGGCACAATAGCGACAGGTTCTTTTTTAGGACAAAGGGCATTGGCCTGCGCCGTCACCTTCTTTGCCAGAGCTGCTCCCTCCTCTGTGCGGCATGATCTGAATACATCATAAGCCTTGTCCCTGGCATCAACAGCAGCTTTAAATTCATCGGGGCAGATTTTGTCCTTTCCCGCCTGCCGCGCTGCTTCTATGGCCCGATCTGCTTCCTGCATTTCAGACCGTATATAGATACCCGGAATTTTGCCGAGACCGGTATTTACTTCATAACCCGCACATCCTACTAATGTTCCTACTGAAATAACCGCGATCAGCAGAGATAAAA
>CAYODW010000112.1:0-6238 GCA_964402865.1 uncultured Desulfonema sp.
TAAATAATATCTTGAGCTTGATAAACTTCCTCATATATGTATATGATAAAATTTCATATTTTTCTGAATCGTCAAACCGGTTCGGTTGTCTTATATCAATAAAAGGGAATTATGATGGAAGCAATAAATAATTCTGAAAATAAGGGTATCACAATCATAACAACCCATATGAACGCCGACTTTGACGCAATAGCTTCCATGCTTGCGGCACAGAAACTGTATGAGAATTCTCTGGTTATCTTCCCCGGCTCACAGGAAAAAAGCCTGCGAAATTTTTTTATAGATTCAATGGTCTATCTTTTTAACATGGCAGATTTAAAAAAGATAGATTTTTCAAACATTAAAAGGCTCGTTCTGGTTGATACACGCCAGGCAGGCAGAATCGGAAAGCTGTCATCCGTTCTTGAACGCGATGATGTTGATATTCATATATACGATCACCACCCGCCCGCAGCAAATGACATTAAAGGTCACTATGAAGTATATCGTCAGACTGGTTCAACGGTCACAATACTTACCGGAATTTTACAGGAAAAAGGGATAAGAATTACACCTGATGAAGCAACAATAATGTGTCTTGGCATCTATGAAGACACCGGTTCTTTTACATTCCCATCCACTACTGAAGATGATTTCAAAGCAGCGGCTTTTCTGCTTTCTATGGGCGCAAATCTGAACGTAATCTCAAATCTGATTTCACGGGAAATCAATCCGAAGCAGATTTCGCTGCTGAACGACATGATACAGGCGTCTGTGAAATATAATATAAATGGTATTGAAATTGCTGTTACTACAATATCATCAGATACCTATATTCATGATTTCGCTTTTCTTGTTCACAAGATGGCCAGGATGGAAAATCTTGACGCCATATTCGCAATTGCCCAGATGGAAAACAAAATATATCTTGTAGCAAGAAGCAGGATATCGGAAGTTGATGTCGGAACTATTGTCACGCCCTTAGGCGGAGGAGGACATACCTTTGCAGCCTCAGCAACAATAAAAGGTAAAACACTCGCACAGATTGAACAGAAGCTGATTGAAGTTCTCTATGATAAAATAAAGGCTAGAAGAATGGCCAGACAGCTTATGTCTTCTCCGCCAATAACGATAGGGCGTGACGTATCATGCAAAGAGGCAAGTGATATCCTGACGCGCTACAACATTAATGCTCTGCTTGTAACCGAGAAGACGGATGATAAAGTCAATCTTATAGGTTATATCACCCGGCAGGTTATCGAAAAAGCGCTTTACCATAAACTGGATCATGTCCATGTCGGGGAATATATGACTACTGAAATTGAATCGGTGGAACCGGATGCTGAACTTCTGGAAATCCAGAACAAAATCATAGAAAACAAACAGCGCATTCTTCCTGTTATAGATAAAAACACCATACTTGGAGTTGTCACACGGACAGACCTTTTAAACATTCTAGTAAGGCAGTCGCAGCAGAATTACTCCGAACTTTCCGATCAGCCGAAAGAACAGATCAGCGCTCGAACAAGAAATATTGTCAAGTTTATTGAAGAGCGTCTTTCGAAACATCTCATAGATCTGTTAAGAAAAATAGGAAAGGTAGCGAATGAGATCGGATTCGGAGCATATGTAATCGGCGGGTTCGTCCGTGACCTGCTTCTTTACAGAAACAATGAAGATGTTGACATTGTGATTGAAGGAGACGGCATTGCTTTTGCGAAAAAATATGCGCAACTCGTGGGGGCGCGTGTTCACATATACGGGAAATTCGGCACAGCCGTTGTAATTTTTCCGGATGGCTTTAAAATAGACGTTGCCTCAGCAAGAATGGAGTATTATAAATTCCCGGCCGCTCTTCCTACAGTTGAAATGAGTTCCATAAAGCTTGATCTCTTCAGGAGGGATTTTACCATAAATACACTTGCAATCCAGCTAAACCCCGAAAGATTCGGCACTCTGATTGATTTCTTCGCTGCACAAAAAGACATAAAGGAAAAAGCGATTAAAGTCCTGCACAATTTGAGTCTGGTTGAGGATCCGACCCGTGTTTTCCGGGCAATAAGATTCGAACAGAGGTTCGGATTTAATATAGGCAAACTTACTTCCGGGCTAATAGAAAACGCTGTTAAAATGGATTTTTTCAAACGGTTAAGCGGCAGAAGGGTTTTTTCTGAACTCAAACAGATCCTTGGGGAGGAAAATCCCACATCGTCGATAGTCCGCCTGAATGATTACGGCCTCCTGAAAGTTATTCACCCTTCATTAATACTTAATAAGGATCTGATTTCATCACTTAACTCTGTTAAACAGGTTCTGTCATGGCATGATTTGCTTTTTCTAGAGGAATCATATATGAAGTGGGCCGTTTATTTTATGGTCCTTTTCAGGCATTGCGAAGTTGACGTATCAAAGGAAATCTGTGACCAGTTTGAAATAGCCCCAAAATACCAGGAGATATTTTGCAAAGAGCGCTTTGAGGCCGAAAGATGCCTTTACAGGCTTGAAATTGATCATAGAATCAAAAATGTCGAGCTTTACAAGGAGCTTTCTGCTTTCAGGATCGAACTGATCCTGTATATGATGGCTGTTACCAAACATGAAAGGGCAAAAAAAGCTATTTCATTTTTTATCACACAACTCAGGCAAATAAAGATATCGGTATCAGGAAAAGATCTGAAAGAGATGCGGCTTGAACCGGGACCTCTTTACAGAACAATTTTACAGGCTGTACTGGACGCAAAACTGAACGGACAGCTTAAAACAAAAAACGACGAACTAAATTTTGCGCGGGATTATGCTTCAAGATCTTAATTTATATAAACTCTTTCTAATGATGGTTCCTCTTATTTTTTCCGTAACGGTTCATGAAGTTGCGCATGGTTATGTCGCATACAGACTGGGGGACAATACTGCAAGGCTTGCCGGCAGACTGACTTTAAATCCTTTAAAACATCTCGATTTTGTAGGCTCTTTTTTATTGCCGGCCATTCTTAAGTTTATGGGGTCTCCAATTATTTTCGGTTATGCAAAACCGGTCCCTGTGAATTTTGCAAACCTTAGAGATTATCGTATGGGAACAATTCTGGTTTCATCTGCGGGTGTACTCTCCAACCTCACTGTTGCAATCATATCAGGCGCTCTTTTTCAGTTTCTCACGCAAGATGGAAATGCTTTTTATAATCCGCGAACAGCCTCCATGATTTCAGACATAAATTACATGCTTTATTACAGCGTGATTATTAATTGCGTACTTGCCATTTTCAATCTAATACCAATCCCGCCCCTTGACGGAAGCAGAATTCTGGCAATGTTTCTGCCTGAGGCAATGAGGATTAAATACGCCCGCATGGAGCGTTTTGGAATGGCAATTATTATATTCTTTCTGGTGACGGGCCTTATTCAAAAAATCATAAGATATTTCACTGTACCTCTGATCGGCTTTCTTCTTGGAAGTTGACACAAAAAATACATTTCTAATGTATACAGGAGCTGTTAAATGACTGACAGAAAACGGATATTAAGCGGAATGCGTCCTACCGGCCCACTTCATCTGGGAAACCTGCACGGAGCGCTTTTAAACTGGATTCAAATGCAGGAAGAATACGAATGTTTCTATTTCATTGCCGACTGGCACGCGTTGACAAGCGACTATGAAAATACAAGCATGATTTCGGAATACACCAGAGAGATGATTATTGACTGGCTGAGCGCCGGTCTTTCACCCGATAAAAGCACGATGTTTATCCAGTCCCGCATCAAGGAACATTCCGAACTTTTCCTGATCCTTTCCATGATCACACCGGTTCCATGGCTTGAACGAAATCCTACATACAAAGATCAGATTCTCCAGCTCAGCAACAAGGATCTCTCAACCTTTGGATTTCTTGGATATCCGGTACTTCAGGCGGCGGATATCATAATGTATAAACCATCCGGAGTACCGGTCGGCATGGATCAGGTTCCGCACGTGGAAATCACAAGGGAAATAGCCAGAAGATTTAACTACCTTTACGGAGAGGTCTTTCCCGAACCGGAAGCGATATTAACCAAAACACCCAAAATTCTCGGCCTTGACCGCCGCAAGATGAGCAAGAGTTACAACAACGCGATATTCCTTTCCGATAAACCGGATGACATATCATCAAAAGTCTCCGTAATGATTACAGATCCTCAGAGAGCAAGAAGGACCGACCCTGGCGATCCTGACATATGCAACGTTTTTGAATTTCATAAAATATACACGGATAAGGAGACAATAAATGACATCTTTCTCAAATGCCGCACCGCAAAAATCGGATGTGTTGAATGCAAAAAAATAATGGCAAAAAATCTCTCAAAGGCTCTTGAACCGATCAGGGAAAAAAGAGAATATTACGAAGCACATCCTGACCTTGTTGATGAAATAATAGAAGACGGCATATTGAAAGCAAGAAAAACAGCCGAAAAAACAATGGAAGAAGTCAGGGCTTCAGTAAAAATATAGCAAAGATAAGCTGCCATGTCCGAAGAATCAGAAGAAATTTATGAGGTTCATTTAAAAGACGTATTTGAAGGTCCGATGGATCTTCTCATTCATCTTATCAAAAAAAACGAGGTTGACATTTATGATATCCCGATCGCCCTTATAACGGATCAATATCTTCAGTACATTAACTGGATGAAGTCGATGAACATCGACATAGCCGGCGATTTTCTTCTTATGGCTGCGACCCTGACACATATTAAATCGAAGATGCTTCTTCCTGTAAATGAAAATGGAGCTGAAGATGAAGATGACCCGCGCATGGAAATTACAAGACCTCTTCTTGAATATCTCCAGATGAAATCGGCCGCGGCAAGACTTTCTGAAAGGGATATCCTGGGTGAAAATACTTTCAGCAGGATTCTTGACAGGAGAGATCTCCCGATAGATAATGAAGACAGGGTTATTAAAGTCGGCCTATTTGAACTGATGGATGCTTTCCAGAAATTGCTTGAAAAGATCCCGGCTTCCAGGGGAATTGATTTTACAACCGACAAAATTTCCGTAAAAGAAAAGATTAACCAGCTTGTGGATATATTCGAAAAAAAAGGAAGCGTTACATTCGATCAGCTTTTTGATGAAAATGCCACAAAAAGCGAACTTGTTGTAACTTTTCTTGCAATACTCGAAATGGTGAAACTTGCTCTGATAGGAATCGTTCAGAATGTTCAAACAGGTGTGATAAGGCTTTTTTATTTATGACAATAGAAAAATTGTGGGTCCAAGGGGTCGGGAATTCAAGGATTCAAGTGAAAGGAAAAACTGTCAGAACTTCAGAGAACAAACACTTGAACCCTTGACTCCTTTCTCTCAACTAATCGGGAGAATCACTTTTATGATTTTTTTTAAAGCCGCAAATTGGTGATATCAGGATACTATGACTATTCCAACCGAACAAGATCTGAAAAACATCATAGAGACCCTGCTCTTTGTAGCAGACACACCCCTTTCAACCGAACGGATTAAAAATATCGTTCCTGTCGGCACTAAAGAAATTAAAGAAGCCCTTTGGGGGCTTGCAAGGGAATACGAGGAGAGAAATGGTGGGTTTTTACTTGTTGAAGTAGCGGGCGGATATCAGATTCGCACCAGACCTGAATATGCCGAATGGATAAAAAAACTGTTACAGCCTAACCCTCTGCGAATGAGCAAAGCCGCCCTCGAAACTCTGACAATTATTGCTTATAAGCAGCCAATTATCCGGAGCGAAATAGAACACATAAGAGGTGTTGACAGCGGGGGTATTTTAAGAATGCTTCTCGAACTCAAACTGATACGTGTCCTCGGAAGAAAGGAGATACCGGGCCGTCCCCTCATATATTCGACGACAAAGCGTTTTCTTGAGATATTCGGGTTAAAGGATTTAAAAGACCTTCCGACTCCTGAAGAAATAAAAGGACTTGTAAATCCCCAGATTCCTGAAAGCCAACACCCGGATCAGCTCCCCCTTATAGTATCTGAATATCCTGATAACGTTCCAAAGGATACTCTCATTAATGAGAATGAAAAAATTAACTTGACTTGAAACTCGGGAAGCCGTTATTTTATTCAACAAGATTGTAATTTCCGTGAAAAAGAGAACCCGTTTGTTTTGGTAATTTCTATCTGTCATTCCCGTGAAAACGGGAATCCAGTTTCTTTTATATGAAGTCATGCAATAAGGGCGGTTAACTCAGCGGGAGAGTGCTACCTTCACACGGTAGAAGTCACTGGTTCAAACCCAGTACCGCCTACCAA
>CAYODW010000113.1:0-5994 GCA_964402865.1 uncultured Desulfonema sp.
TTATTTTTGTTCACAATTAGGGTTCTTCCATATTTTCCCTAAAAAACTACCCCCCCAATGCCAAAACCCATTACCCATGCCAAAACCTTTAATCAGATGTTATGCAAAGATCTCATAAAGGAGAGTCATATTAAAGAATTCAAATCAGGTTATATAGCAATAGCCGGTGCCCCGAATGTCGGGAAATCGACACTCTTAAACAAGATGCTCGGCTTCAAAATTTCCATTACTTCCCGAAAGCCCCAGACAACAAGAAACAGGATACTCGGAGTTGTTCACAGGGCTTCATCGCAGCTTGTCTTCATAGATACCCCCGGCGTTCATAAAGCAAAAAGCGCATTGAATCTGAGAATAGTGGATACCGCTATTTCAGTTATGGGAGATGTCGATATTATTCTACTGCTTGAAGATTCAACAAATGCGGCTTTAGAATCCGGTAAAATCCTGATTGAGAATCTGGGGAAAATAAAAAAACCTGTTGTTCTTGCATTAAATAAGATTGATCTTGTTGATAAATCCAAATTGCCCGGCGCCATAATCGAATGGAGTTCGGTTTATAACTTTGAAGCCATTGTGCCTGTTTCGGCAAAAAGAGGGGATGGGATAGAGGCTCTTCTTCGTATGCTGGAAAAGCTTCTCCCGGTTGGTCCCCCGTTTTTCCCGGAAGATACTCTTACCGATCTTCCGGAACGGTTTATTGCAGCAGAGATGATCCGGGAAAGGGTATTCAGGCTGACAGGCCAGGAGATTCCATACTCTGTCGCGGTGACGATCGATTCATTTTCGGAAAAGAAAAACAAGGGAATTGTCAGAATCGAGGCAACGATTCATGTTGAACGTGATTCCCAGAAGGGAATTATAATCGGGAAAAAAGGGAGTAAGCTGAAACAGATTGGTGAAGAGGCCAGAAAGGAAATTGAACAGCTTATCGGCTCAAGAGTTTTTCTGGAACTGTTTGTGCGGGTCGATAAAGACTGGAGCAAAAACGACAGAACCTTAAGACAATTTGGTTACTGATGATTCTTTCATTTCATCCCTGTTTTACGGCGGATAAAAATATAATATGCGCCGGGCGAAAACCCGGCAAGGCTGAGCTTGAGGAAATAAATCTTGCCGATGCGATAATTCTTCCCCAAGGCTGCAGTGCGATATTGTACAATATGGCAAGAGAAAACTGCAGGAATGTTTTCCCCAACTATGACGCGAGATTTAAATATCCCGGAAAGACAGGCCAGATTCTATTGTTTCAGGAAACAGGTGTTCCTCATCCTAAGACAATGACGTATCAAAAAGTATCTGCCTTATACAATTTTCACGAAGAAGCTTTAAACAAGCAATTGCCTTTTTCTTATCCCTTTGTTTTTAAATTCGACTGGGGAGGAGAAGGAGAGGCTGTATATTTGATAAGAACCCGGTCCGACCTTATGCAAATATTAAAAAAGGCGTATGAGTTTGAAAAAACCGGGCAAAAAGGATTTTTGTTACAGGAATATATACCATCAGATAAAAGATCATTAAGGGTAGCCCTGATAGGGAGAAAACTTATCTCCTACTGGCGGGTTCAGGAGGATTCCGATAATTTTTGCGCCGGATTATCTCAGGGGGCGGTTGCAAATTTTTCATCGGACCCGAAACTTATTAAGGCCGCGGAAAGGAATGTAAAAGAATTCAGCAGAAAAACCGGAATAAATCTTGCCGGGTTTGATTTTATTTTTTCGTTGGAAAACAATAATGATGAACCTCTGTTTCTTGAGATAAACTATTTTTTTGGAAGAAAAGGGCTTGGAGGTTCCGAAAAATTCTATAAGATATTAAACGGTGAAATTAAGAAATGGCTGAAAAGCCTGGATCTGAAAGAAAAGGGAATGGATTAAAATATTTAATGGAACCTTACGCTTACAATCTTGAAGAAGAAGACATTAAAAAGGAACGCAGAAAAGCCAGAGAATTGAGAGGCTCCGAGTGGTGGAAGCGCAAGCTCGCAAAAGGTATCTGCTATTACTGCGGCCGGGCTTTCCCTGCAAAAGAGCTTACAATGGATCACATAGTGCCGGTTGCTCGTGGCGGAAAAAGCACGAAAGGCAACATCGTCACAGCCTGTAAGGAGTGCAATAACGCAAAAAAACAGCTTTTCCCGATGGAATTTGAAAACTTGCTTTGCCAACTGAAGCAGGAATAAACAGCGTTGCATAACACTCCTCTCTTTTTCCTCTTCGTTTTTCTTAAAACACATATGAATACAGATAAACTAAGATAACAAAGGGAATTTCTCGGATTATGCTACTGACACACGGAGCATAGCCACTTTTGGAATTTCCGCAACCAGAGCATCCCCCGATACAATGCGGCTGACGCCAGCAGGGGTCCCGGTAAGGATTACGTCTCCGGATTCAAGGGTGAAACGGCCCGACATGTGGCTGATGATCGCTGGAATATTGTGGATCATCATCGAGGTGTTTCCATCCTGCCGTATCTCACAATTTACCGTCAGTCGGATTTGCAGGTTCTGCGGGTCAGCCACATTGGATGCTTCCATGAAGACGGAGAGTGGACAGGAGGTGTCAAATCCCTTGGCGATCTCCCATGGCAGCCCCTTCTTCTTCAGCGCACCCTGAATATCGCGCAGGGTGAGATCGATGCCCACGCCGTAACCGGCGATATATTCCATCGCCTGTTCCACAGGAATATCTTTTCCCTTCCTGCCGATAAGGAGCGCTAGTTCCGCTTCGTGTTGGCAATCATTCGAATAGGGCGGAATGATAATTAATTCTCCATCGCCTATGACCGAAGATGCCGGTTTGATAAAGATCACCGGCGCTTCAGGGATCTCGTTCCCCAACTCCTTGATATGTTCGGCATAGTTGCGACCAATGCAAAGAATCTTGCCGATAGAAAAATGCTGGCCGCTCGAAAGACGTGCTGTTCTCATGAACGCAGCTCCCACCTATAAACCCCTGTTTCCTGTCCAAACAATCCAGACCACCTCTATCCTGCCAAAATAAAGATTATTCGAAGATGTGCAAAAACTCCGATAATCTAAGATCCTCACGCCCGAAGCCTTCCGGCTATACAAACCCAGCCATCCATTACCTGAGTTTCAATAATTTCAAATCCCTTTTCCTTCATTTTTTCTTCAACCATGCCACTGTTTTTCTCTATTATTCCAGAGCATATGAGCATTCCATTGTCTGAAATAACCTTTTGCACGCTGTCAAGAAGGATCATTATGACTTCAGAAAGAATGTTCGCCGCAACAATGTCAAAACGTTCATTTATTTTTTCTACGAGATTTGAAACCTGAACGGTGAATTTGTTTTCTTCAATATTGTTTAAAATCAGATTCGCTCTTGCTATCTCTGCCGCGACTTCGTCAGTGTCAGTTCCTATGAGCCGCGCTGCTCCAAGCTTTGCTGCCGCAATCATGAGAATCCCTGAGCCGGTTCCGATATCCAGAAAAGAATCCCCCGGTTTAAGGTGCTTTTCAATCATTCTCAAACACAGAGCGGAAGTCGGGTGAGCGCCGGTTCCGAAAGCCATTCCGGGATCTATTTCAAGAATTATATCATTTTCACAAGGCGCATATTCCCTCCAGGTCGGCTTCACAATCAGGTTTTTGCCTATTCTTACCGGCCAGAAAAAGGCCTTCCATGATTCCGCCCAATCCTTCTCGTCTATTTCACTGTATGATATATGCCAGGAAATACTTGATTTGCTTTCAAGCTCTTTAAGCTTTTCCTCAAGGGCTGCGCATTTATTTGAGAGGCTTGAGTTTGACGGAAAATAGCCTGTAACTGAATTGTCTGAGGGTTTTTCAACAGCCCCATCTCCCCAGCCTTCGGCAGGATCTGCTTCCGGATCTTCGATGACAACACCCTGAAGGCCGAAATGATTAAATATGTCCGAAATCAAATCGGCTGCAAGCTCTTTGTTGTTGTAATCAAAAACTACTTTTGCTTCTGTCCATTTCATACTGTATCCAAAATCAAAGCCGTCAAATGTGCCCGGCAGCGATGTATGGGCGAAGGCGCCATGCAAACCAGGTAGCGCCGAGCCCGCCGATCGCAAAAACCATAAAGGCAGGACCCCATACTGAAGCGGCGCTGTTGCCTATGCGCAGATAATCATGCACTGCTCCGAAAGCCACCGGTGCTATAGCACCTGCGCCGAATCCTAAAAGGGACCGCACAGCGAGCACCAACCCGAGACGACTGGGTGCAACAACTTCTGTGGTTGCAGCCGAAAGAACCGGGGAATCGCCGAGAGCAACAAATCCGTAAATAAGCATCAAACCGATCACAACCGGCACAGGCGCGGCGACCATCCAGCCGAAAATCAGGGAAAAAAGAGTTCCCGCGGCGCCCAGTCCGGTAAGTACGGCCCGCCTTCCCAGAAGATCCGACAAATGCCCCATTGTGGATGAAGCGACGGCGCCAACAATGTGCATGGCTGCCACGCTATATGCCGCAAGCTCCACGGACTCTGTTGAAGCAACACCGGACAAAGCAATGCTTGCGGCGAGAAAAGCCGGGGTCCATGACCACATGCCCAGCAATTCCCAGCAATGAAATGTGTAACCTGCTATCAGATACCTGACATTCCGTCCGTTTTTCAGGACATCCCGAATGCTTGCTCCGGAGCTTTGGTCATGGAGGATATTCGGTGTGCGCCTGAGAGTTATCCATATGATAATAGCTCCGGCAACCGGCAAAATTCCTGAGCCTATAAATGCAATCTTGTAACCTCCTAGCGCGATCAATATTCCCGACACCGCGAGGGAACCCGCATATCCGAGAGATGTGCTGGCGATAAACCATCCGACCGCGCCTCCGCGGCAATCAACCGGAAACCTTTCGGCCAGCAAAACTATGCCGGGAGTATAAATTCCTCCCTGGGTGACGCCTATTAAAGTATAGAGAAGCAATGTCGAGAGATAACTGCGTGCAAAGAAAGCAAACACGAGTGCCGTGACCATGCTGAGGATCGCGGACAGTACAAAAATCCGGCGGGCGCCGAAATGATCCGACAACCATGATGCGACAGCAAGCGATGCAGAGTAACCGAGCATGAATCCGGACGCAACCGACCCTGCCTGCGTTGCCGACATCCCCCATTCGGTCTTGAGGATCGGAAGGCAGGCGGCATAAACCATATAGTTAGTGTACATGAAGATCCGGCCGATGCAGATTGACATCAGCCAGCCGTCACGCCATAATGATTTCTTCATCGCAGGGGCTTTTCCCTTCAGGCCTTAAGTTTCTCTTTCGGAGGGTTGAAATAACCGTGATTTAAGCCCGGGAAATCTTTTCTTAACAGGCAAAGCACTTCATTTATCCCAACCGGCGCGCTCATTGAAGTAACTCCTGACATTACCTTCCAGTATCTCAAAGGATCAATATTCAGGTTCCGCCACTGTATGAAATCTACAGGATGTTCTTTCAAGAAAGCAAAAAGAGCGTTCACTTCTTCCGGTGAATCTGTGAAGCCGGGGCAGTTGAGATAATTTATTGAAACGAAAACATTTCTGTCAAGAGCCATGTTGATGCTTTTTAAGACATCTGAAAAAACATATCCTTTGGGGCGGAAATAGGCGTTGTAACATTTGCTTCTTACGCTGTTCATGCTGATCCTGATGCTGTCAAGCCCGGCATCAAAAAGCCTTTCCATTGTTTCAGGGAGGCTTCCGTTTGTATTCATGTTTATTGTTCCGCGGTCTGTTTTTGACCGGATCAGTTTTATGGCCGGTTCAATCACGTGAGCTGCCAGTAATGGGTCGCCTTCGCATCCCTGCCCGAAACTTACAACGCTTTTTTTGACTTTTCTTATGTGCGCAAGCGCAATTTCTGCAATCTCATCGGGAGACGGGGTGAATGAAATTCTCTCCTGGCTGTTTTTTATTCCGGTTTCTTTTTGGAGCGATATGCAGCCGATGCATCTCGCGTTGCAGTTTTCAGAAGCAGGAAGCGGGGCTTCGAAACGCCCCAGGAAGAAGTTTTT
>CAYODW010000114.1:0-5862 GCA_964402865.1 uncultured Desulfonema sp.
CAGGCGGAAACGATATACGGCTTCGTGGGAATAACTCCTCTGGGGCTGCCCGGATTTCATGGATGCGGATATGCCGCCGTTGACGAAGGGCAGGTTATTATTCCTGCGGATCGCATACGCACCCATAACCAAACGGAACATATTTATGACATTTACTATAAAGGAGACATTTATTATGAAAAAATTTATCCGACTAATACTCTTTTTTTCTCTGTTTTATTTCCTTTTCCTCGGCATCGCATTTGCAAATAAATCCTCTGTATCATTAACAGCCCCCGATTCAGTTCCAAAAGGCACCGAAGTCACTATAAAGGTTAATGTTGCTCATAGCGGCAATAACATGTTCCATCACACCAACTGGGCGTATGTAAATATAAACGGGAAAGAGGTGGCAAGGTGGAAATTTTCGGCAACCAATACACCCGAATCAGAAAATTTCACAAGAGAAATAAAATATACGGTTGATGAGCCTGCTCAGATCGAAGCTGAAGCAAACTGCAATATTCACGGAAGTACCGGAATAACAAAAGCGGGGATTAGTGTAAAATAATAATAAAAGATTCAGAGGTCGAGTGAAATACTTGGAAATTCAAACTGATGAATACTCTTATATTATTCCTTTTTCACCGAACTCTCTTATCTTCTCGTCATTATAGCCTAGTTCACGAAGTATATCCTCCGTATTTTCTCCGAAACCAGGCGGCGGTGTACGAACAGAACCGGGAGATCCGCTTAGCTTTACGGGGATGCCTATGATCTTTCTTTTTTTGCCGTCCTTTCCCGATAGCTCAAGAACCATCTCCCTTTCGGCAAAAAGTGGATCTTCAAGGACTTCGGGCAAATTCTGTACTTTTCCCCAGCATACATCTTCCGATGAAAGGATCGCCGACCATTCATCCAGGGTTTTTCCCCTGAAGGCTGTTCTCATGAAACCGATTAATTCAGCCTTTCTTTCTTCATTATACTGAAGTGTGGCATACTCCGGAACCTCCATGATTTCACACAGCCTTTTCCAGAAACGATTTTCAACGGCTCCTATTGAGATGTAACGCCCGTCAAGTGTCTCATATGTGTTGTAACATGCATAGCGGTGCGATAGAAAAGCATCTCCGCGCTTTGTTATCTGCCCTGAAATCTCCTGATAAAATAAAGGGACAGGCATAAGAGCTACCATTCCATCAGTCATTGATATATCTATGTATTGCCCTGCGCCTGTCTTCTCCCTTGCGTACAGGGCAAGAAGAATTCCGATGGCGGCATTCATCCCTCCGCCGGCTATGTCTGCTATCTGGACGCCCGGAATGGCGGGAGCCTTATCGGGTTCACCGATCAGATCGAGAACTCCTGAAAAACTCAAATAATTAGCATCGTGCCCGACCCTGTCCCTGTAAGGCCCGGTCTGGCCGTAGCCGGTTATTGAACAGTATATTATCCGGGAATTAATTTTGCGGACCGACTCATAATCTATTCCAAGCTTGTTGACAACACCCGGCCTGAATCCTTCCATGAAAACATCGGACTCTTTTATCAGTCTGAAGAATATTTCTTTTCCTTCTCCTGTCTTCAGATTAAGCGACATATGTTCTTTATTCCTGTTCACAGGATCAAAGAAAAGGCCGTCCGGCAGAAAACGCCTGTCTTCAACTGCAATTACCCTCGCCCCGTGATCACCAAGTATCATGGAACAGTAGGGTCCCGGCAAAAGGCGGGACATATCTAATACTTTTATTCCGGATAACGCGCCTTTAATAATCATTTCTCCTCCGGTTATATTTAAGCTCACTTCCCTTTGAAAACCGGCTTCCTCTTTTCGAGGAACGCACCGACAGCCTCTATCAGATCTTCTGAAGGAAGCGCCGCAGAGTTTTTCTGGGCAACATACTTTAGCCCCGGATAAACACCGTTGTCTCTGCTGAATAGAATAACGTCCTTAACTCCCTGTACCGCTAATGGCGGATTCTCCGAAATGCTTAATGCAATGTTTCCGGCCTCTCTTTCAAGTTCCTCCCTGTCTTCACAAAGCCTTGTAATAAAACCTGTCTGCAATGCTTCCTGTGCTGAAAAATCCCGCCCGGTAAGTGCTAGTTCTCTGAACCACCCGTCGCCGATTATGCGGGGAAGCCGCTGAAGGGTTCCAAGATCGGCGATTATAGCCATTCTTGTCTCCCGGATGCTGAAAATCGCATCTTTTGACGCAATGCGGATATCACAGGCACAAAGCAGGTCAACACCGCCTCCTATGCAGTGCCCGTGAACTGCCGCAATCACCGGCTTACGACATTTTTCTATTATATTCATGCTCTCCTGAAGCTCAAGTATCTTGATGCGCGTGGCTTCCCGTGAGCCGGCGGAACCGTTCCCTAAAATACCCCCTGCCTCCATAAGATCAAGCCCTGCTGTAAAACTCTTTCCTTCGGCGTTTATTATAATTGTGCGGATATCAGGGTCTTTGTCAAACTTTTCAAAATGCGCGGCAAGTTCTTTGAAAAAAACAGAATCCATGGCATTCCGTTTCTCCGGCCTGTTGAGGGTCAGCCATACAATGTGGCTGTCTTCTTTTATTTTAAAAGGATCTTTATTATCCATGTTCCTCCGTATGTATTATCCTTCTTTTGTCCCGGCTTTCTTCTCCCTTTGCACCAAGCCGTATAAGTTTCAAAGTTTATTACTTTTTATTTCGTTCTTGCCCGAAACAAGACCATCTTTATAGCACCTCTTGCCGTACCAGTCGATCTGCCTGCATATACCTCTGATAATGCTCACTTCTCTTGCGCGAAGCTCCATACGTGTAAAAAAATGGCGCAGCTTGTTCATCCAGTAATCAGGGTTTTCCGGATTAATATAGTCAATTCTGACGAGTATATCCTTTACATTGTCGTACATCCCGTCAAGTTCATGGCGGGTAGCGAGTCTGGGAACAAACTTTGGTTTTTCTTCAAGGCCGGAGAGAAAAAGTTCATAACAGATTATCAGAACAGCCTGTGAAACATTCAGTGATGAAAAATCAGAAGCCGGAATATTAACAAGTTCATGACACAACCGGATATCCTCGTTTAATAATCCCCGGTCTTCGGGACCAAACAGAACAGCTATTCTGTTTTTCTTTGATATTCCGACAAGTTTACCGGCCATTTCTGAAGGAGAAGAAATTGTGAGTCGCTCTCCTCCTAAACGGGCTGTGGTGCCGACGACATAGTTATACGGAGCAAGAGCCTCTCTGAGATGTTCGTACATTTCTATTTTATCAACAACATCTGATGCCGCATGAGTTGCCAGTTTCCTGACTTTTTCAATGTCAAAATTTTCAGGGGCAACTACAACAAGTGTTTTTAAGCCCATGTTACACATTGCTCTGGCGGCAGCCCCGATATTTTCAGAATACCGGGGCCGGACCATGACTATCGATAAATTGTCAGAATTTATGCCTGCTGTCATCAACCGATAATTTCAAAGCTGTTGAAAAAGTATCCTATTTCAAAGGCTGCCGATTGAGGAGAATCGGAACCGTGTACAATATTTTTTTCTATCTCTGTTGCAAAATCAGCGCGAATTGTTCCGGGAGCAGCCTCCTTGTAATTTGTTGCTCCCATCAATTCCCTGTTTTTTGAAATTACATTCTCGCCCTCAAGCACCATCACCACGACAGGACCTGATGACATGAAATCAGTTAAGCTGCCGAAAAAAGGGCGCTCCTTATGTACGGCGTAAAAACCCTGAGCCTCTGTTTTGGTCATATGGATCATCTTCATGGCGACTATTTTAATTTTGTTTTTTTCAAAGCGTTTTAAAACTTCACCAATCAGTCCTCTCGATACTCCATCCGGTTTGATAATAGACAATGTTCTTTCCATATTTATATAATCCTTTCAAAGGTAATTTTGTGTACGGAGCCATACCAGAAGCAAACTTTCAAGTCAACAACCGCATGTTGCATATCATAAGGGTTCAAGGGGCCAAGGATTCGGGGGGTCAAGTGTTTTAGTGAAAAAGCAGTCTGACTTTTTATTGACGATATTATTATAATCTGGTAGTTTTTAAAAAACAATTAACACAATATGAATATTGCGGCGGCATTATGCAGACAATAGAACAGAAAAAAATAACCAGGATTTGCGTGATAGACGGGCAGGGCGGCGGAATAGGAAGCGCTATAATCAAAAGATTAAAAGATGCCGTATGCGAAACGATTGAACTTCTTGCCCTCGGAACAAATGCGATTGCGACGTCCCAAATGCTGAAAGCCGGCGCAAACCGTGGCGCGTCGGGTGAAAACGCAATAGTACATACCGTTAAACTGGTAGATATCATAATCGGGCCGGTCGGCATCGTTCTCGCCCATTCCATGATGGGTGAGGTAACGCCGAGAATTTCCGAGGCTGTTTCAGCCAGCCCGGCAAGGAAGATCCTCATACCGCTCTCACAGGAAAATGTTGAGATTATCGGAGTATCTTCAGTGCCTCTTCCCCATATTATCGATGAAATGATTGAAGAACACCTGAAAGCATATACAAAACAAGGAAGGTAGAAATGTGTGAAGCAAATGCTTATCTGATCGGTGATGGTGATAATGACAACAAACTGGTTATGGAATCGGTTGATACCGTTGAACCTCAGGAAGATGGCGTAAGGCTGGTCAGTATATTCGGGGACCAGAAATATATTAAAGCTCAAATTCACTCCCTATCGCTAGTTGACCATAAAATTTTCCTTAAACATAAATAAAGCCTGATGAAAATATATATTGCCAGGACTGCAGGCTTTTGCATGGGCGTGCGGAGAGCCGTTGAAATGGCTCTTGATATACCCCGCAAACACAAGGGGCCTATTTTCACTTTTGGTCCGCTTATCCATAATCCGCAGGTTCTTGATCTTCTCAATGAAAAAGGCATTTCCATTATCAACGATATTCCCGAAAAGGGGATTGGAAATGTACTTATAAGGGCTCACGGAGTACCCCCCGGCATAAAAAAGAACCTTAAAAATTCAGGTTTTAAGGTTATTGACGCCACATGTCCCCGTGTTATCAAGGTGCAGAGCATAATAAGAAAACATGCAAAAAAGGATTATACGTCCATAATAATCGGGGACAATAAACATCCTGAAGTGATGGGACTCATGGGATATGCCGGGGGAAAAGGGCACGCCGTAGGCAGCATTGAAGAGCTTGAATTGCTTCCGGAATTCGGGAAAGCCATAGTTGTTGCACAAACTACCCAGAACATTTTATTTTATGAAAAAGTAAAAGAACGGGTTGGAAACAAATTTCCGCATTATAAGATATTTGATACCATATGCCATTCAACATTTCTGCGGCAGGAAGAAGTAAAAGAGCTTGCAGAAATGGTTGATGCAATAGTTGTTGTCGGAGGTCATACCAGCGGCAATACCCAGAGGCTTGCCGAAGCTGCGGCGCAGGCAGGGAAGCCATCCTATCATATAGAAACGGAATTCGAACTCGATGCAAAGGCAATATCACAAGCCCGCAATATAGGCATAACAGCGGGTGCCTCAACCCCGAACTGGGTGATAAAAAGGGTTCACAGAGCGATTGAAAATATCACTTATAAGAAAGCAAGAGGCTGGCGCAAACATTATTATAATATAGAGCGCTCCCTTCTTCTGACGAATATATATGTTTCCCTTGGAGCCGGATGCCTTTGTTATGCAAATATAAAGATGATGGGAGATTCCGGCTATTTTCCATATGTTATCATGTCAATGCTCTATGTTCTTTCCATGCACATTTTTAACAATCTTATAGGAAGAAAGGCCGATAATTACAACGATCCGGACAGGGCATCCTTTTATAAAAAAAATCAAACGCTCCTTGCTTTCCTTGCGATATCTGCAGGTGCTGCGGGT
>CAYODW010000115.1:0-5767 GCA_964402865.1 uncultured Desulfonema sp.
TTTGAAGCGGCATATATCTTGTTGCCGATATCCTGCAGCTTTGTCCTGTACTCGACTTCGGATTTCAAGTCATTAACGCCGGAGCCGTTTATATTGAAATTATTGCTTGCCATCATATTTATTACCGCCGTTTTTAAATTTTATCCGGGCCGGGGTATAAATTAATTATCCGGCTTTTTGCCTTCTAATTTGGTATAGTTATGATAGACTTTCTTAAGCCCACCACCTATAAGCAAAATACCTAAAAGATAAAAACAGAATCGAATAAAAAACATTACCGAAGAAAATTGCCCGATCTTTTCTATCTGAGGCATAACCTGGGGTATTCTGTAGAACACCCCGATTCCGGCAAGAACAAGAATAATACCCCAGACAAACTGAATCGTTGCTCTGTTGTTTTCCATATAATTTCCCCGGCTCAATATAAAAACCTGCGTAACCTCTAATCTATCGCCATATCGGGATACGGAGGCATAGTAGCTAATTAATCATAAAATGTCAAACGGTTAACAATGATGGACTTTTTACGAAGAGGTCAATTCTTAAGCGTTCCTTTAAAAGCAGCCTTTCTTTTTTCAAGGAAAGCGCTTGTCCCCTCTTTTGCATCAATGCTTGACATACATAATGCGAATGAATCGACTTCAATACTGCAACCTGTAAAAAGATCGACATTCAGGCCATTATTTATTGCCTGCTTTGCGGCGCGGAGAGAGGTTTTACCTTTTTGTGCGATAATCCCGGCTGTTTTAATTGTTTCATCCATAAGGGCTTCAGGGGCAACAACTCTGTTTACCATTCCTATTCCGAGAGCTTCAGAAGCTGAAATCATTTTGCCTGTAAAGATCATCTCTTTTGCCATGTTTATTCCTATCAGCCTTGGAAGCCTTTGAGTGCCCCCGAATCCTGGAATAATGCCAAGGTTTATTTCAGGCAAACCGAATACCGCTTTTTCAGAGGCATATATAAAATCGGAGGCAAGCGCAATTTCACTCCCTCCGCCAAGAGCAAAACCATTTACAGCGGCTATCACGGGTATAGTCAATTCCTGGAGTTTGGTGATTACGCCCTGACCTTTTTTTGCAAAGATTTTACCTTCCAGAGAATTGAATTTTGCAAGCTCGGTGATGTCGGCTCCCGCAACAAACGATTTTTCACCGGCACCGGTAAGTATCAGGACCCTGATATCCTCATTTCCCGAAATTTCATCGAGCGCGTGGGAAAATTCTCCGATCAGTTCCGAATTCAAAGCGTTAAGCGCCTTGGGTCGGTTAAAGGTGATAGTTGCAATCCCTTCTTCAATTTTGAATATAATGTTACTGTATTCCATTCTTCAATCTCCCTCCGTGAAAAAACTTTTTTTTGTTAAATAAAAAGTTGATGGACTTTTTACGAAGCCGTCAAAACTGATCTTTTTTACTGTTTTCGGCTGATGCCGAAATATATATTGCCGCAAGGATTAAACCTCCTCCGGCCAATTTCAACAAAGTCAGTTTCTCGTTGAAAATAACATATGCAAGGATGGTACTTCCTATCGGCTCGCCAAGAAGCGTAACGGCGACAAGCCCCGGGGTAAGCCATCTTAAAGCCCAGTTAAAGCAGGTATGGCCGATAAGCTGGCTTACAATCGCAAGCCCTAAAAAAGAAGCGACAGTCGATGTGCTGTAACCCGTGATCTGCATACCCAGCGATAAAACTGCAATCCACAGGAAAACGGCTGCACTTCCGTAGCAAACCATTATATATGCCGCAAGAGAAAGTTTCCTTCGTAAGTTTCGTCCTATCAAAAGATAAAATGCCGCGCATATGCCTCCGATAAGAGCAAGAAAATCCCCGAATAAGGCTTTCTCTCCTGCCGCATAATCACCCGCTCCGATAATCGCGGCGCCTATAACACTGATTATTATCCCGGCAACAGAAGCGGTTTTAAGCCGTTCCCCTGTTATAAATGGCGTAAGAAGACCGACCCACAGAGGGTTGGTATTAACAAGTACAACGCTGTTTGCTATGGAAGTATAACTTAAAGATGAAATCCAGGCGGCAAAATGAAGCGCAAGGAAGAGTCCTGACAATGCGGAAAGAACAATCTCACGCCTTGACAGGTTTATTATTTCATCTTTTGCCCATATCCACGCAACAGGAGCTATAATCAGAGATGCTAGTCCGACTCTGTATGCTGCAATGACTATCGCAGGAGCTTCGGCAAGCCTTGCGAAAATAGCTCCGGTTGAAACAGCCGCAACACCTATTCCAAGAGCTATATAGTGGTTTACGGAAAATTCGGACTTAATCTGGATACCCTTAACCTCCCTTGCCGCTCTTTACTGGTGGCCCGATGAGCGCACCGGGATTTATCTCCTTTATATAGCCGCGCACGCCGTTAATGATGGCATCGCACAAGAGATCCTGATAATCGGGATCGAGGAGGCGCAGACATTCCCTTTTGTTGCTGACAAATGAAGTCTCGATTAAAATTGCCGGCATCTGTGCACCCAGAAGAACATAGAAAGGCGCCTTCTTGACACCCTTGTTCTTTACATTATCATAGTTGGAATTCAGTTTTTTGTATATAGCATCCTGAACATGCCCGGCAAGGCGGCTCGATTCGTTTATTTTGGCGTTCTGCATAAGGTCATTAAGTATCGATTGCAGATCGCTGATGTTTTTTGTTGATGTCGCATTTTCCCGCGCTGCCACGAGAATAGACTCATCGTCTGTTGCAAGGTTCAAATAATAAGTTTCTATGCCGTATGCATTTTTGTTCCTTGCGGCATTGGTATGCAGGGATATGAAAATATCCGAATTTTTTGTATTGGCAATAGCTGTCCGCTCCTCAAGGGTAAGATATTTGTCGCTGTTCCTGGTCATTATTACTTCACAACCAAGCTCGCTCCTCAGTTTGCTTGCAAGCTTTTTGCCCAGTATAAGGACAATATCTTTTTCATGAACCCCTCTCATATAACCGGGAGCGCCGTAGTCATCTCCCCCGTGCCCCATATCTACGGTTACCTTTTTTACACCCAGGGCAAACTGCTTTGCCAGAGCGCCGGCAGACATTTTATCGCCTTTTTCTCCTTCTTTATATTCAGGCGCTTCTTCCTTTACTTCTTCATCCCGGCTTCCCCAGACATCAATTACAATTCTGAAGGGGTTTTTAAGAGAAAATATCTTGTAGGTTTTATAAGACTTTATATCTACCACAACCCTTACAACCCCCTGCTCATACTGCCCGGCCCGCGCATCACTTAGCAGGTCGTCATTTATCGGGATTACTCTTTTAATGTCTCCCCCGAGCCTGCTGTTGCTCAAATCGACGTATAAACGCTGCGGCTTATTAAGGGCGGGGTCCTGCTTTAAAAGTCTGTGGCTATAGCCGGTTTCACCGTCAGCATCTATGACAATCCTGGTATAGTTCGGATTTGACCAGTACCTTAAATCGGAAACAGTAACTGCGCCTCCTCCTGCCGGGGAAGCAACCTCTTCGCTGCTCTTTGTCTTCTCTTCACCTGCGGCAATTATCTCCTTTATCCCGTCTGCAGGCTGCTCTTTTATCTCTTCCTTTTTAACGGCATCAACAGCTTCCTTATAAATTTCTTTCTTTTCGGGTTGAGTATGGGGAGGCCCGGACTTTTTAAGATTTATATCAGCCGGCGTCTCCTTTTTATCTTTTGCATGATATCCATTGCTTTCAGTCAGACCTTTAATGATATTTGCGCCGGGAATTTGATCTATCGCTTTTAAAGCTTTTGAACGGTATTTGCTGTTTGGAAATTTTTTAATTATTCTTTCAAAAGAGTCTACAGCCTCATTTTTATCCGCAGCTTTCCTGGAACGCTTATATAGTTCATAATAGAGGGTTCCTGACATATAAAGACCGGCCGGAGCCCAGGGGCCTGAAGGATCTTCCTTGTGAACCTCATCGAATTTTTTAATGCACTCAAGCCAGTATTGTCTGTATTTTTGCCTGGCGGGATTATTTCGCAGAGACTTATAACAGCGGTCTGCCTTTAAATATTTATTTTTTGCGTTTCCCGCAAATCCCGGACAGGGCTGAAAAAAGAATGCAAAAGCAAACGCCGCCAGACAAAAGATGTTTATTGTCCGCTTTAAATGGTATCTACGATTAATAACGATACTCCGTATGCTCGTCTCTTTTTCCATTAACCGGCTCGCCCAGTCTGAATAAATCATGCGTCAGTTTTTTTTATTTTTTCCTGCATCTCGTTCAGGAAATATAATGCATCCAAAGGAGTTATTTTAGATATATCAATTTTGTTCAGCCGTTCAACAAGAAAATGTTCCGGTCTGGAAAACATCTCAAGCTGCAAATGGCCTTTTTTAGATGCGGCCTCATCTCCGGCAAATACGGGAGAACCGTTTACCCCGTGTTCATTTTCTATTTTATAAAGAATTTTTTTTGCGCGCACAATGATTTTCTCAGGAATACCAGCCAGTCTCGCGACCTGAATACCGTAGCTCCGGTTCGTCCCTCCTTCAGCCAGTTTTCTTAAGAAAATTATTTCATCATTCCACTCTTTAACCAGAATATTAAAATTCTTCACACGCGGCTTTGTTGCCGAAAGCTCCGTCAGCTCATGGTAATGAGTGGCAAAAAGGGTTTTAACCCCCTCGCCTTTAAGATCATGAAGATATTCGGCAACCGCCCAGGCGATACTTAAACCGTCAAATGTACTCGTGCCCCTTCCAATTTCATCCATAATGACAAGGCTTTTAGAAGTTGAATTGTTCAGAATATTTGCAGTCTCCTGCATCTCCACCATGAACGTGCTCTGTCCGGAAGAAAGGTTGTCAAGAGCTCCAACCCGGGTGAAAATTCTGTCTGTAATATTAATGGAAGCTTTTGCTGCCGGTACGAATGACCCCATATGTGCCATGAGAACTATCAGGGCAACCTGCCGGAGAATGGTTGATTTGCCGGCCATGTTTGGTCCGGTTATTATCAGCACCTGATTTTCATCATCATCCATTCTGATGGAATTGGGCACAAAACGCTCGCCTGTTATCATCCTTTCAACAACGGGATGGCGCCCGTCTTCAATAGATATTAGTCCGTCATTATTCATTTCAGGACGTGAATAATTATACTCGTGGGCTATTTCGGCCAGGCATGCAATACAATCGAGACCGGCAAGAAACTTTGCAGATCTCTGGACAGCCGGGTTATGATTTGCGGCCTCTTCCCGTATTTTCATAAAAAGTTCGTATTCAAGAGTGTTTCTTCTTTCCTCGGAGTTAAAAACATCCCTTTCATATTGCTTAAGCTCTTCGGTAATATAACGTTCCGCATTAACAAGAGTCTGTTTCCTGACATATTTATCCGGAACCGCTTTCGCATTGGCTTTTGAAACCTCTATGTAATACCCGAAAACCTTGTTGTACCTGATTTTAAGGGAATTAATTCCCGTTTCCGCTCTCTCCCTCGATTCAAGCCTTGCAAGCCAGTTTTTTCCATCGCTCCCTGTTCTGACCAGATTATCAAGTTCCTCGTTATAACCGGCCTTAATTAATCCCCCCTCGTTTATAAAAGGGGGGGCATCATCTCTTATTGCTTTGTCTATAAGATCTGCAAGAATCATAAGATCATCAATATCGGCATCCCATTTAAGATAATCCGTCTTTAAATGTAAAAGAGCGGTTTTTATGGCGGGAAGCGCATAGAGTGAATTTTTCAGCGCAACAAGATCCCTTGCATTCGAATGTCCCATTACTATTTTGCTGCCAAGGCGCTCCATATCATAAACGGATTTCA
>CAYODW010000116.1:0-5747 GCA_964402865.1 uncultured Desulfonema sp.
TGTCATCGCGGACTTTTTTTGAACAATACGCTATCAATCCGGCTGAAGCCGCCCACATAGTTCCTCCCACAGCGGGAGATATCAAAGCGTCTGCCATGTGCATGGGAATTCTCCTTTTTAACGCGGGCATGGCTTTTTTACAAAAAAAACCACGAAACCGCATATCCAATTACTGATAAGCAACCTTCGTGGTTTGATTTTATTAAAGAATTATTATGTTGTCCGGAGAGCTTCTGCCCACCTTTAAAACAATATCTATCCGCAAATTGGTTATCTGTCAACAATAAAACCGGTTCCAATGCAGGGGGAAACTGTCTTGACTTGAAAGTGAAATGACACTATGAACTGAAAACAGGGTTCAAGGATTCCAAGGGTCGATGGGTCGAGTGAAAAAAGAAGGTGCGCTTGACTTTTGGGCATCTCGAATCCCTGACCTTTTTTTCTACAGACATATAAGGATTACAATAAATATATGAAACAGAAATTAGCCGATATCATACTTTTTGCCGCAATAAAGGCTTTCGAAAAGGGGAAACTTGCTTCAGGGGAGTTTCAGGCGCCTGAAATTGGAGAGCCGAAAACAGCAGCTCATGGTGATTTCTCAACCAACTTTGCATTGGTCATGGCTTCGGTTCAGAAAATGGCGCCCAGGAAGATTGCAGAAACCATAAAAGATGAAATCGAAGACAACGAAGGTATTCTTGACAAGGTTGAAATCGCAGGTCCCGGTTTTATTAATTTTTTTGTAAAGCAGAACTCATGGCATCCTGTTTTACAGCAGATTTATGAAGATGATGAAAGATTCGGCTCCTGCGATATCGGAAAAGGCAGAAAGATTCAGGTGGAATTCGTAAGCGCAAACCCTACAGGCCCGCTTCATGTCGGCCACGGTAGAGGCGCCGCAGTGGGCGACAGTGTCGCAAACATTCTTTCTTTTTGCGGCTATGATGTTCAGAGGGAGTATTACATAAACGATTCCGGAAGACAGATAAGCACACTAGGGAACTCAGTATATTTGCGCTATCTGGAACTTTTCGGGGAAAAAATCGAATTTCCGGGAGACTGCTATCAGGGCGATTATATAAGCGATATAGCTTTAAAAATAAAAGAGGATAAGGGCGGGAGCATCCTTGATGAGCCGGAAGAAAAAGCTGTAATGTTTTGCGCGCGTGTTGCGGCGGCTGAAATACTTGCGGGCATAAAGAACGATCTTGAGAATTTCGGCGTGAAATTCGACAACTGGTACAGCGAGCAGAGTCTTTTTGATTCGGGGAAGGTCGACTCTGTAATCAAAGATTTTAAAAATCGTCATATCATATATGAAAAAGACGGGGCACACTGGTTCAGGACTTCAGAATACGGGGATGAAAAAGACCGTGTTGTAATAAGAAATAACGGCCTTACCACATATTTTGCTTCAGACATAGCTTATCATATGGATAAATACAGCCGTGGATTCGAACGTGTTATAGATGTCTGGGGCGCCGATCATCATGGTTATATACAGCGCCTTAGCGCTTCAATTGAGGCTTCGGGCAGGAAAAGTGATCAGTTTCATGTTATCCTGATTCAGCTTGTAAACCTCCTGCGGGGCGGGGTTCCAGTTGCCATGTCCACAAGATCGGGTGAGTTTGTGACTCTGCAGGATGTTATCAAAGAGGTCGGAACTGATGCGGCCAGATTTATATTTTTAACCCGCCATTATGAAAGCCATCTTGATTTTGATCTCGAACTTGCAAAGAAGAAATCAAACGATAATCCTGTTTTTTATGTTCAGTATGTTCATGCAAGAATTTCAAGCATAATCCGGAAGGGCCTTGAAGATGGAATTGGTGAAGTCGGATGGGATAAGGAGATTATTTCAGTATTAACAGAGCCCGAAGAGATTCAGATTTTAAAAATCCTTGCTTCGTACCCGGATGTGGTAAGATTTAGTGCTGAGCTGCTTGAGCCGCATCGTATAACATATTTTCTTATGAATCTTGCTGCCGCCTTTCACAGCTATTATAATAAGCACAGGGTACTTTCAGATGACTCTGCTGTGACAAAAGGCAGACTATGTCTTGTTCTTGCAATAAAAAAGGTTATAAGAAACGGACTTATGCTGCTTGGTGTCAGCGCCCCTGAGAAAATGTGAAAGTATGGCTTTATATAAGATGTTATCCAAAGATCTTGCAACTAACATTCATGTCCGGTGCGGGCATAACGAAGCATGGGAAGACAGGGGCCAGGAGTCAGGAGCCAAAATAACCATGGTTTTTTTCTTCTGTATTCTGACTCCTGTATTCTAATATAAATAATGTGAGTGGGTGAAATGTTTATATTTGGAAAAGAAAAAAATAGTTTTGTCGATAAGAAGCAGCTTGAAAAAAAACCGTTCATTGAGCTTTCCCGCAAGAAGGCCCTGCTTTGGCTTCTGGGAGTATTTTTTATCTGCGGCTGGATGTTTGTTCTTGGTATTCTGGTAGGTAGGGGAACCGCCCCCGTCCAGTTTGATATCGAAAATTTTAAGAAAGACCTCAAAGAAGAATTGAAGACTGCCATCGAAAAGGAGAAAGAAGAAAAAAAAGGTGCGGAAAGTTATACAACAGGTCAAACTTCTTCCGATGGAAAGCAGAATCTGGAATTTTATGAGGATCTGAAAAGCACAAAAGATACTACCGGAAGTATAAAAATGGATAAAGGGGATATTGATGAAGTTCCTTTAAAAGAACCTGTGCCGGTAAAGGAGACTGAGCCGGTGACAGTTGAAGATAAAAAAGCTGTTGAACCACCCGAGCCTCCATTGCCGGAGAAAGTTTCAGTACCGTTATTTACAGTGCAGACTTCTTCAGGAAAAGATAAGAAAGGTGCGGAAAAGACAGTGAAGACCCTTATTAATAAAGGTTATCCTGCTTACATGACCATGTCGGAAATTCCTGAAAAAGGAACCTGGTACAGGGTGAGAGTTGGAGAATACAAAGATAGAAAAGAGGCAGAAAAAGTTCTTTCCAGGCTTGGTAAGGATAAGATCAAGGGGATAATTGTGACTAAATAAAGGCGAAAGGCGCGAGACGCGAGGACCGAACATCGAATATCGGAATTCTAAGTTCGATGTTCGATGTACGAAATTCGAAGTACTAACCAGAAACCAGTGATCAGTAATCAGTGAAAAGGTTTCACTTGAACCCCTGAATCCTTGACCTTTTGGACCCTTTTACAGGATATATAATTATGAAAATAACCAGAGACGACATTACCCATGTGGCGAATCTTGCACGCCTTGATATGAATGAAGAATCAATTGAAAAATTTGCCGTTCAGATTGATGAGATATTAAAATATGTTGAGACACTCGAAAGCGTTGATACGGAAGGGATTGTCCCGACTTCTCATGCCATTTTTATGACTAATGCTTTCAGAGACGATATTGAAAAACAGGATTATGACAAAGACTCCCTTCTTTCAAATGCTCCTGAAAAAGAAAACGGAAATTATGTAGTTCCGAAGATAGTAGGATAACAAAAATGAAGCTGTATGAATTGACAATACATGAAGCTCACGACCTGCTGAAACGCAAGGAGATTTCTTCGCAGGAACTGACAGGAGCGGTTCTTGACCGGATAGAAGCAGTTGATGAAAAAGTCGGGGCTTACATCACTGTAGCACGAGAATCGGCAATTGAGCAGGCAGCGATGGCAGACAAGGCCATATCAGAGGGGAAAATGTCAGCCCTTACCGGAGTCCCGATTGCAGTAAAGGATCTTATATGCACAAGAGGCATACGGACAACCTGCGGATCAAGGATACTTGAAAACTTTATTCCTCCCTATGACGCGACAGTGATAACCAGACTTAAGAAAGCGGGTGCGGTAATAGTCGGAAAACTTAACATGGACGAGTTTGCAATGGGCTCATCGACAGAAAACTCCGGTATCAAGCTCACTCATAATCCATGGGATTTAGAAAGAATTCCGGGAGGATCGAGCGGAGGTTCGGCGGCGGCAGTTTCTGCCGATATGTGCCTTGGCGCCCTTGGCTCCGATACGGGAGGCTCAATCCGCCAACCCGCGTCTCACTGTGGCGTTGTCGGGATGAAACCGACATATGGAAGGGTTTCACGCTTTGGTCTCGTTGCCTTTGCCTCTTCCCTCGACCAGATAGGCCCTCTCACAAAGGATGTCACGGATTGCGCAATCCTTGCAGGTTCAATCTCCGGATATGATCCTTCCGATTCAACCTCCGTGCCGAAAGATGTGCCTGAATATACTTCTTATCTTTCCGAAGGACTTGAAGGACTCAGGATTGGAATTCCAAAGGAGTATGATGCTGCGCAGGGTCTTGATCCTGAAGTTTCCCATGCGGTAAAAAATGCCGTCAAAGTTATGGAAAAGCTTGGCGCGTCCTGTGTTGAGGTTTCACTTCCCCATACCGAATACGCGGTTCCTGTTTATTATGTAATTGCACCTTCAGAGGCCAGTTCAAACCTTGCCAGATATGACGGGGTCAAATACGGTTTCAGGGATAAAGAGAAGAAAAGCCTTATGGATATGTACAGAAGCACAAGATCAAAAGGCTTTGGCGCTGAAGTAAAACGGCGAATAATTATCGGAACCTACTGTCTTTCGTCAGGTTATTATGATGCCTATTATAAAAAAGCATCACAGGTTAGAACACTTATAATGAGGGATTTTAAAAAGGCCTTTGATATCTGTGACATAATAGTATCTCCGGTTGCGCCTACACCCGCCTTTAAAATAGGAGAGAAGTCGGACGACCCTTTGACCATGTATCTTTCCGACATATTTACTTTATCGGCAAATCTTGCGGGTATTCCCGGAATGTCGGTTCCCTGCGGTTTTTCGAAAGGCGGACTTCCTGTCGGACTTCAGATAATGGGAAAGCATTTCAGCGAGGAAATCCTCTTTAAGGCTGCTTATAATTTCGAGCAGGCTACGGATTTTCACAAAAGAAAACCTGAAATATAGAAAAAGGGTTCAAGGAGTCGAGGGTTCGAGGGGTCAAGTGAACCCTCGAACCCTTGATCCCACGACCCTTTGAACCATTTAATAAAAGGATTATTTATCATGCCCATACAACCCGAAGGCGAACAATTGAGAAAAGCGGCGAAGTGGATTTTGGAAACACTGAAATATGAGCCGGGCAAAAGCCGTGCAGAAGTTATTCAGGAAGCCTGTTTGAAATTCGACTTGACTCCCATGGATGCGGAATACCTGGCGAATTTTTTAAAAGACAGTAAATAGCTGGCTTTGCGGTTTATTAATGAAAATTAAAATCCTTCCCGAAATTATTTCAAACAAAATAGCTGCCGGAGAGGTGGTAGAACGCCCGTCTTCCGTTGTAAAGGAGCTTGTGGAAAATGCTCTCGATGCCGGAAGCACTCAGATCATTATCGAGGTTGAGAAAGGCGGAAAATCTCTTATAAGGGTTTCGGACAACGGCGCGGGAATGAGCAAAGATGACGCCTTGTTGTCTATTGAGCGATATGCCACAAGCAAAATATTCAAAGATGAAGACCTTTTTTCCATATCCACTTTCGGGTTCAGGGGAGAAGCCCTCCCGAGCATTGCTTCTGTTTCGCGCTTCACACTTGTAACAAAAGAGAAAAATGCCCAGTCAGGAATAGAAATAAAAATTGATGGCGGAAAAATAGTGTCGGTGAATGACAAGGGCTCTCCCGACGGAACAATGATTACCGTCAAAGACCTTTTTATCAACACACCTGCCAGACGCAAATTCATGAAATC
>CAYODW010000117.1:0-5709 GCA_964402865.1 uncultured Desulfonema sp.
TTCCAGATTTCAAGATCTTCAAAACAAGAGATGGGCATTGGTTTTCCTCTTTATATATAGAAGCTTGAACCGCTTAACCCAATAAAATAGACTGAACAGCTCGAACTGCTTGAGCGGCCGAACCGAGGGACCTGCCGGTACGGTGGAGGGAACAAAGCTGTTCACATGAAAAGATTATCTTTCTTTATGCTAACAGTTTGTAATGCCTTTGCATTTTGAGAATTTTTTGTCAAAGCATATTTAGTTTCCATCCGGAAATGGCCCTTTTGTTCGATCTCTGTGTCAATCTGCGGGATTTCTTGTGCGGCGTACATCGCGTACGTCTCCGCGCAATCCCTTGATTTCCTTGAGCTTGCCCAAAATTGCCTATTTCCGAATTGGAAACACATAGTGTCCATGTTTTTAATTCCGGATGGACACTATTTAAAAGCGGGTTTTATGAACTGATATTATAAAATTGATAAAGCGATAAATAAAGACCCGAACGACAACCGTGCGTCGCATTATTTTTATTCACATAAAATAAATTCAGAATATCGACAGGAAAGCCGATTGTGCCGACGCTGTCGGCGCTTTTTAAGCTTAAGGTCGCAGTTTGCTGGGTTTGTCAAAGAATATTAAAAGTATAGGGTTCAAGTGGTGGTAATGGAAATCTTACCTTCGTTATATTTATGAATCAGCATTGCGATGAGAGATTGATATGGAATGCCTTCTTCGATTGCTTTTGCCTGGATTTTCTTTAAATCCCGCTCGGTCATCCGGATATTGATTCTTTTCTGTTTTTTGATGCTGTTAAGGGCATATTTCTCAAACTGCTTTTTCTCTTTCGCGGTGAGGTCTGAAACCCACTCTTCGGTTTCCAGGGAGTTTGCCAATTCCATCTCATCTTTATCGAGGTATTTTTCTTTTTTCATATATTACCGCCCAAATACTTTTTTGTTGCTTTGCTGTTAGGTATTATCGTTTTCAGATAAATCTTCTTGTCATCTTCGACATATGGCACCGAATAGAGATAGTTCTCAATTTTTACCAGAAATATTTTTTGATTAGGATATTTCTCAGGATTCGGATGCTTGATGCGATCGATTAAATCTCCCGAAATAATAGCCAGTACAACTTGTTCAAAAGAAACTCCGCGCAGTTTCTTAAGCAGTTCGTTCTTTTCATCATTCCAATCGTAATATTTCATAAAAGTGTGCCTATTGTATTCCGCTTATAGAATAATAAAGCATGACGGTTCTGTCAATAACTTTGGATAATGGCTGCCGGTTTTAGACTTTAAAAAATAGAGTTCTTCATTGTGGGGACAGCGTCCCCACAATTTGAGGATAAAGCCGGAAAAATAGTAATTGAGACCGCAGTTTGCGACCTTAAAACTTCAGGGAGACTCTCGTTTTTTCTTAAGCCATGCAAATACGACATCTTCATGCTGGCGGGCGAATTTCTGGTTCATCAGAATATCGATATTTAACCATTCAAGCGAGGCGTACCAGGGAGGCAGTGTGATTTCACTGTTTTCATCAAGGATAACTTCGTATAAAAAAAGAACGTCAAAATGCATTTCACCGGGAGCAAAAGAGAGTTCATAGAAAAAAGTCTGCACAAGGGGTTCAGAATATGAGAGCCCTTCAGGGAGCAGCAGAATTTCTTTTACGATCCTGCGGGCGGCATCCATCGGGTCTTCACCGAATTTAAGGTGGCTTGCAGGCAGGGTATAGCCGTGCATGTTGTTCTTTACACGTTTTTCATCCATTCCGGCTATCTTTTCCCACGCCGGATGCTCTTTGTATTTTCCGAGAAGAACCCTGTTTCCCTGAACTGCAAAAAGGAAAACGCAGAGGCACATTCCTCCCGGCGGAACATTTTTATATCCTTTTGGCGGAGCAAAAGGGGCCAGCCATAAAAAGGTGTCGTCACGATCTTTTTTTTCAGAGCTCATTTTCTTTTCTCCTTGCCTTGTAGTTTGTTTCTGAAAACAGCCTCTTTTTTTATCTTGAAATATTATCCTAAATTAATTATTGAAGATATATCTTTTTTATAAACTCATCCATAAACGGTTTCGCATACTAAAAAAACTTTTCTCCTTTTTACGAAAACGCAGGGAGATCCGGATATGAGCTCAGGGTCGCGGAAAATAATTTTTGCAATTATTTTACTGGCAGCGGCAGGCGGTCTTTTTGTCATGTTCGGGCCTCCCAAACTCATGGCCAGAACCGAGACTCCTGATTTCTGCGCATCCTGCCATGTAATGGAGTCCCAGTATGAAGCCTGGTTTCATACCGGCGCCCACCGGAGCATAAGATGTGTTGACTGCCATCTACCGCACGATAATATAGGCAAATATTATGCATGGAAAACAATCGACGGGATGAAAGATGTTTATGTCTTTTATTCCGGCAGAGTGCCTGAAATGATAACGCTTTCTGCACACGGAGAGAAGACGGTTCAAGCCAACTGCAACAGGTGTCATGAAGCCGCCGTTGAAAAAATAGACAGGGAACGCAATTGCTGGGAATGCCACCGCTGGCTTCAGCATAGCCTTGCAGGCACCAGGTTGACTGAAAAATAAAGATAGATTTATGTAAAGATCTCGGAAAAACAGGAGGGACAGATGATTTATCCTTATAATAAAAGAATTTTCATATGCCTTACGTTGTCGGTCCTGATTGCTGTTTTGGGTTGTCAGCCATCCAAGCCTGAACCAAGGCAGACGGTTGTTATTCCGGACGGTGAAATCAATCCTGAACTTTGGGGAAAAGCATATAATGAAGAATATGAGCTCTGGAAAAAAACGGAATCCCCTGTGAGCGCGAGGTTGAGCAAATACAAGACAGGTATGGACAGCAGCGCAATTTCAGTGGATAAACTTTCAGAGTTTCCGTACATGGCCCTCTTATTCAACGGCTGGGGATTTGGAGTAGAATACAACGAACCGAGAGGGCATGCCTATATGGTGCGCGACCAGCTCGAAATCGATTCCTCCCGTCTTAAGGCCGGCGGAGTCTGCCTCAGTTGCAAAACCCCATACGCTCCTGGTTTAGAGAAGGAGATGGGTCCCGATTACTACAAGACGCCTTTCAAGGAAGTCCTCAGTAAAATTCCTGAAAAAGACAGAACTCTGGGCGTCGCCTGCATTGACTGCCATAATAACAGGGATATGACCCTTCAGATTTCACGAGGATTCACACTGGTAAAAGCTCTGCAGGGAATGGGAAAAGAGGTGAATGAATTCTCACGCCAGGATCTGCGTTCGGTAGTTTGCGCTCAGTGCCATGTCACATACAATATCAATAAGGATGCAGATGGAAAATCCGTAGGCTTGTTCTTTCCATGGCAAAACAGCAAATGGGGGGCAATTACTGTTGAGGATATAATTAAGAAAATACGAAGTGATGAGACGGTAAGAGAGTGGAAACAGAACGTCACCGGATTCAAAATGGGTTTCATCCGCCATCCTGAATTTGAATTTTTCACCAACAACAGCTCTCATTTCAAGGCAGGGGCATCATGCGCTGACTGCCATATGCCTTATACAAAGGCGGGCGTATATAAAATTTCCGATCACCGTGTGATGAGCCCTATCCAGAACGAAATGCGGGCCTGCCAGCAGTGTCACGCCGCAAATCCCGGATGGCTGAAAGAACGTGTGTTTGCAATTCAAGACAGGACGGTTTCTCTGATGATACGCTCCGGATACGCCACAGCCACGGTTGCAAAGCTGTTTGAAATAACGCATAAAGCAAGGGATGAAGGCAAGCCTATCGACCAGGAACTCTACAACAAAGCTAAAGATTATTATGAAGAGGCGTTTTACCGCGGCCTTTTTATGGGAGCTGAGAACTCGGTAGGATTTCACAACCCCACTGAAGGCATGCGGATTCTGGGAGATGCCGTTGCCTTTGCAACAAAATCGGAAGCATTCCTGCGACAGCTTCTCACCCGTGCGGGTGTCGACGTTCCTGTGAAACTGGATCTTGAGCTCATGAAATATGTAGACCAGCGGGGCGAGAAGAAAATCCGTTTCAACCCTTCACTCGAGTTTAAAGATCCTATGGGGCTTCAGGACCGATTCTGAAAAACCGAACATAGAACATCGTACATCGAATATCGTACTTCGAACTTCGATATTCGATGTACTATTTTATTAGAGTATCGGCGTCGGTATATTCCATACCGAAGGCTTCTGCAACTCCCCTGAAAGTAATGTTGCCGTTTACGATATTGAGACCGGACTTGATCTCATCGTTTTGACGGGAGGCTTCTTTCCATCCCCTATTTGCAATCTGAACCGCATATGGCAAAGTAGCGTTGGTCAGCGCCATGGTCGAGGTTTTGGCAACTGCACCAGGCATGTTGGCCACACAATAAACAACGACGCCATCCTGTTTGAATGTAGGCTCGGAATGACTGGTAGGCCGTGAGCACTCGAAGCAGCCACCCTGGTCGATGGCAACGTCAACCAGCACGGCGCCTTTCTTCATTTCCCTTATCATATCATTGGTCACCAGACGCGGGGCTTTTGTGCCGGGAATAAGGACGGCGCCCACTACCAGATCCGCCTCTCTGAGCAGTTTCCGGATCATGGCGGGAGTGGACATGAGAGGAAAGCAGTTTGCCGGCATGACGTCGCTCAAGTATCGGAGACGATCCAGATTCATGTCGAGGATATAGACCTTGGCGCCAAGACCACAGGCCATCTTCGCCGCATTTGTACCTACTACACCGCCGCCGATAACAACGACTGTTGCCGGATTCACGCCGGGAACTCCGCCGAGAAGAACACCCTGGCCTCCATGGTGCATTTCAAGATATTTTGCGCCCTCCTGAATTGCCATGCGTCCGGCAACCTCGCTCATGGGGGTAAGCAGTGGGAGGGAGCGGTCGGCTTTCTGGATGGTTTCGTAAGCTATGCCGATGCAACCGCTTTTGAGCATGGCTTTTGTAAGGACTTCGTCTGCCGCCAGATGGAGGTAGGTGAAAACAATCTGTCCCTTACGGATCATGCTGTATTCAGAAGCCAATGGTTCTTTAACGTGCATAACCATTTCGGCTCTGTCATATATCTCTTTAGGTGTATCAACGAGTTCAGCGCCCGCCGCAAGATAAGCCTCGTCCAAGAACCCGCTGCTAACGCCCGCCTCACTTTCAACAAGAATCGTGTGTCCGTTAATCTTCATAACCTCGACGCCGGCCGGAGTCATGCAAACCCTGTTCTCTTCCACTTTGATTTCTTTTAGAATTCCTACTATCATTTTTGTCTCCTTAAATTTAAATCGGATTATCAGTTTCTCAAATATTCTATTTGGCGTTCAGATGAGCATACTTTGTCAGCAGCCGGTGAGGCATTTTGAGGGCATCGCGGCGGAACGGTTCCGCCAGAACTTCTTCGCCTCCCTGAATCATGGCATTGATTACGCAAGGCCTCTTGGATGCAACGGCTTTTTTCATAACGTCTCCTACCTGATCGGGGTGATCGATCCTGAAACCGAGAGCTCCCATATCTTCGGCCAGCCTGGCATAATCCGGATTGTCCGGCAGATTGGAGCCCACGAACCTGTTCCCGTAATAGTCGATCTGATTTTTCTTTTCCGCGCCCCACTCGTAATTACAGGCGACGATTGCGATTACCGGAATATTTTCACGCACTGCCGTCATCACTTCGGCAACTCCGCTGATACCATATGCCCCGTCTCCCTGGAATGCGATGAC
>CAYODW010000118.1:0-5703 GCA_964402865.1 uncultured Desulfonema sp.
TCCTCCGCCCGCTTGCGCTCGGTGATCTCTGTTCGTAACTCCTCATTAACCCGCATCAAATCTTCCGTCCGGGCCGCTACACGCTTTTCCAGTTCATTGTGTGCGCGTTGCAGCGCCTCTTCCGCCTGCTTGAGGTCGGAAAACAGTTGAGCATTGGCAATAGCCCCGGCAATCTGTGCCCCGATTCTTTCCGCCAGCCGGAGATCCTTCTCTGTGTAAGCGTTCGGCGTTTTCGACCGGAAGTGCAGGACGCCGATCACCTCATCACGGGAAACGAGGGGAACACACATGATCGATCGCAGTCCCGCCTTAAATATTGCGGAAAGCCTGGGGAACCGGCTGACTATCTCGTCAATATTCGAAGGCTGAATGCAAAGGCCGGTCTGTGCGAGGATTACAGTTTCACTCAAAGAGCCCTCCACTACAAGGGGATCGCCCTGTTTCCTGCGTTCAATGTTAACTCCGGAAACATGAGCAACGCGCATGGTGTTATCTTCAAAATTATACAGATTAATGGCCAGGCTGTCGAAAGGGATCAGTTTCTTAGCCTCGGCGGCGAATCGTTCATATACCTCGTCGATCTCAAGCGTTGAGCCGATCACCCGAGTGATCTCGACGATGACTGCCATCTCTCCGGCCATGCTGCGGAAACGACTCTCGCTCTCCCGTAGCGCCTCTTCCGCCGGCTTTCGCTCTGATTCAGATTGCTCCAGTTCTGCAATTCTCTGCCTTAAAGAATTCAGTTCATGGATCAACGCCTGTTTTGTCTCGGATTGATCATTCATCTTGAGCCCTGCCTTAAGTTTTCAGAATTTATTTAGATCGATTTCACAAATATAGTTATCTTTTCCCTTTCTGGCGCCAAAAAGCAAAGCTCCATTGTCATAGATTTTCAAGAGTGGGGGTGAAGGGTCTTCATGGCTGTAGCTTCGGATAACATCAAATCCCGATGAAATTTTCTTCCCATTAAAATAAATATATTCCTGGTTTTCTTCTCCAATAATAAATCCTATTTTATCTTTATAGGAAAATAAATATCTGCTTCTATTGAAACCATACTCTTTATTGATATTTCGACCCTCATAAAAAATATTCATATGGGCATATTCATTTGTTTGTTCATCAAAACAAGGGCCATCCAAGTAATCAAAAGCGAGTTTACCTTTAATTAAACGCATATAAATAAGCGGATAATCAAAAGTCCCCTGGCAAACAACTCCTGAAAAGATTACCTTTTCATCTTTCATTAAGTTAACGGGTTTTGTTTCATCAATGTATCCTTCATTGGAGGATTGGATGAGCATATAAATTTCATTTTCATATACATATTTATAAAAAATGTCTTTATCTTTGGAACTAGGAATAAAAGATATTTGTTCTTCAACTTGTTCATTACAATGAGAGTCAGTTCCAGGAATACACCTGTAAAGCGGCTTAAATTTTTCTTCTTTGATTAAAGTTCCTTTTTCTGAAAGAAGTTGATAGTTTTCTCGAAGAAGAGTTTCTATCTTTTGTATATTATGGGAGTTTTTTTCAAGATTTGGTCCGAGTCGGAAAAGCTTTCCATTTAAGGTTGTTGTTTCCTGAAAGAAGCTTTCTCCGGCTTCTTTTTGAGTTTCAGTTTTGCGGTTAATCGAAATATCTTTATTAATATCAGTTTTCTGGCAGCTTATAAAAAAGATACTGGCGAAGACGAGAATATATAAAAAGTTCACAGGTTGGTTATGCCTTTTTATTTATCAGCATTCTTTTCTTTCAAGAAGCAGGGTAGGAGGGAGATTCCTTCCGATCACTGCTCGGTTACAACGTATTCAAAGCGGCTGGCCTCCTGCGGCCAAAAGATCAACGAGTTTTTCGGTGTTGGCACCTTCTGTCCGTTGGTTGAGATAATTTTCTTCCCGTTCGGCAAGCAGAGGACAATTTCCTCTTCATGTCGTCAGCCAATCTTCTTCCGGCATAATCTCAAGTCTGAGCCGGCGTTTAATTCCCCTGTTTTAGATTGATCCGGCTGCATCTACCAGCCACTTATCGCCTTCTTTTATCAGGTAAATAGTGTTGGTTGTCTCACCGGTGCTCATGGTGCGTTTGTAATCCAAAGCGATACTTTTTGCCATGTTGGATTTGACTCGCACAAAAGTCCACTTGGCATTGAACTTATCAATTCCTTTGCGGGCGCTATCCCACCACCTTTTTATTTTGCAATTAGCGTTATTTTTATCGTATTCCGTAATAAGTGCGGCAGCTATTTTGGCTTTATAAGCTTCAAAATCCTTATCGGCAATGGCTTTGAAAAAAGCATCCGCTACATCCTGCGCTGCTTTAGCGTTGTCGGAATAAACATCCGCGTTTGCAATGCCGCCTATAAAGGCTATTATTAAACTCAGGCAAATAATAATTTTCATACAATGATCCTCCTCTCTTCTTTAAGATTAACGAAAGCGAACAATAAATCAGATTATGCCATGCGAAAGAAGCAAGGCACGAACCTGCTCATATTCCTTGAGACGCAAGTAGTCCTTTTCCGTTGGTTGCGATATACGTGTGATTTCCATGTTGTCTGTGATATCAGCAAGCTTAACGGCCCTTGAAATAGAGTTCTCTGAGGCTCGTTTAGCCGCATCAATGCGACTTTCGCCCTTTTGTTTCGTGAGCGCTTGGACCGCTTCTATAACTTCAGCAGGGAAACCCTCTGCTTTCAGGTTGTCTATAGTAATTGAAGTGTCTTCAACAATGTCGTGAAGCACGGCGGCCATTCGGGGATACGTACCATTCACAGCAAACATCAGACGAAGCGGATGAAGGATATACGGCTCACCCGCCTTATCGGTTTGACCCGCGTGGGCTTTCACAGCTATTTGAATGGCTCGTTCCAGAGTGCTCATTCGTTTTCACTCTGCTCCAGGCTGAAATGAGATTTTCGACACATAAAATGCTTCGGCGCCAAAACTTTCATAATCATTTTCCTCTGTACTTATCTGGATTAAATACAAGAGATCTTTTTCACCAAACAAATACGCCTTGGTATCATCTTTGACCTTAAAAGCGCAGATTCTTGACAGAAATATGGTATTATTACTGCTATAAGAAAACAAAACATCCTTGGTCGGGCCAAGTCTTGTTTCCATCGTCTTTGATTTGATGGTCCTGATTTTCTGGTCTTTGAACATCATTGGAATCTGTTTGTCAAGATAATCAGCGGCACTGATATTTTTCGGAATCCCTGCAATATAAATAATTAACTGAGCCTTAATCTCACCTTTGGGGTCATGGCTTGGCGAATAAAGATTGAAAATGCCGATTTCCGCAAGAGATCCATCCATGGGAAGCTTTGCCGGCTCTGCCACTTTTATGCCATTCCAATTCTTGTTCATCAGAATTGAAAAATTAAAAAGTTTGTTTTTATGTATTTTATAAGGAACGGTAACATAATTTTGGCGAATTATATCTTTATTTAAATCATTGAAATCAAATGAATATTGAACGTCGATAGCTTTTCCGCCTTTGAGTTCGGATGTCACTTTTTGCTTTTTTTCTTCATTTTGCAAAGTGACCGTAGTAAAACCTGCCGGCTCGTCAGCATATATTTTAAATATTCCTTTTGCATGCCCTTCTTTGATATCTGGATTCTTAACGTACATAAGCACAGGAACCTTATAGTTGAATGACCGTATCTCGACCGATAAAAGACTCGGAAATTCTGGCTTGCCTTTTTCCTTAAAGACTATCTCTATAGTATTCTCACCTTTCCTGAGGCAAAACAGCTCCTTCCTTTCCTTCAGTGTTTCAGGGGGCATTCCGGGAGGCAGGTTTTTTATCTTGGGGTCATCTGCAAGGTAGAGCTGGATTAACTCTGATCCACCTCCCTTTATCATGCTCAAATGAATGCCGTTGATTTTTATGGTAACGTCCCGGTCATCGCCGCTAACATAGAGTGACGCATCAAATTCTTTTGCCATACAAACCTCCTCGTTACTCAGTGAAGTTATTGCACCAGTTAAAACAAAGATTAAAATGAGGATTGCTGCATTAAGATATCTCTTCATTCCCATATTCCTCCTGTGCTTTGTTCCTTTAATTGTTATGACGCGACAATCTCAACCCCTTAAAAGTAAGGCCGTCCGAGTTACTTAACAACTGCTTCAATCCGGCGAGCAAGGGCAATGAGATCTTGCAACCGTTCATGCTCCAGTGTTCGCCCTGTCAGCACAACTGCACCGCCGGGGCCGATGGAGATGCACACGGGATTGTAGAGAGGTTTTTTCGAGTGATCAAGCATGACCGATTGAATCGACTTATTGACGATCTCTTTCGCCATTGCAGGGTATTTGGACAAGACAAGAAACTTCTGCGAGAAGAGAGATTCACCCATATCAACCTTGTCGGATTGCATCACTTCCGTCCAGTCCCGCCCGGCAATATCCAAGGGCGCGCCTCTTGAATGAAAACGGTTGGACTGGATAAGGCATGCGGTTCCATGAGAGTCACGCATGCGGGCGCTTGCCTCCCGATGCTTGTATGAGCAGTCAAACAGGTAAAGATTGCGCTGCCCTGTTTCAACCGTCCTAATGTTATACATTTCGAAGTTAAGATCCCATAAAATTTCCGTAACCCTGGCCTTAAGCCCCTGTGTATCCTTTAGTGAAAAGCTCCAGCCCTGGTCCTGCGCATATTCACGAGCTGCCTGCAGCTCTTTGCGGCCCTCATAACGTATATATGTGATGAGGGCGGCAAGGAAACCTGTTACGCAGATGATGATGAGCGGTACTTTCATTTTAAGCCAGACCGGAGAGTTCCATATCTCAAATACACTTATTCGGTCATAAAGAAAGGTAAAAAACGCAAGGCCAAGAAACAGAATGAAAAAAAACAGAAATATAATTAATCCTACGCCCCACAAGCTTGTCCAGTATTGAGAACCACTCATGTGTTATACCCTTTGAGATACACGTTCGAGAAGGCCGTACAAATGGAACCTCAGCGTTCACAACTCTCAATCAAGCGCATTATTAAAATATTCGCGGTGGGCATCGCAGCGGCATTTTTTAGCCCATGGCTTGGAACACTTCTTAATAAGCTCAACTCTCTCATTACCCTTTTGCTCTGCTATGGGGCCGGACAGATTCATAGTTTCGACACCTGTAAAGTTATCCCACCAGCTTGCCATAGTGTAGACTCTGCAAACCGTACACAGGTAATAAGTGTCGGTACATTCATCCCCCATAATACTTCCTGATATGGAGGCAATTCGCTCTTCATTTAAAAACGCTTTGTTGCACTGTATACAGTTCATATTAACGAACCAATTCTATTTGAAAAAACAGTCCTTTATAGCTGCAGGAACGGCTATGCATAACCCAATTACAAACAGGCCCCAGGAACCGTATATGACTGCACGTTCGTGGATTTGAATCCATTTTATCAGAAAAAACTCCCCATTGCCGATTTTTATCTGAATTATAATAAAATACCTCAGAGCAATGGGCACAATAGTAAATCCAATAACAATAAACAATACAAAATAAGTCAATTTTATAGCGGTAATTCCCTTAGAACCCAGTGCTTCTAATATTCCGTTGGATTCGAGAAGATTTCCAATAATAGCGCCAACAATCAACAAACCAAATGCTGAAGCAAGGATTATTAAGTATATTTTTGTGTTCATGCGTCATCCTCATTGTTACAATATTCGGCATTAACTATTAT
>CAYODW010000119.1:0-5632 GCA_964402865.1 uncultured Desulfonema sp.
TTTTGGTCCGCTTATCCATAATCCGCAGGTTCTTGATCTTCTCAATGAAAAAGGCGTTTCCGTTATCAACGATATTCCCGAAAAGGGAGTTGGAACTGTCCTTATCAGAGCCCACGGGGTGCCCCCCGGAATAAAAAAAAACCTCAAAAACTCAGGTTTTAAGGTAATTGATGCCACATGTCCCCGTGTTATCAAGGTTCAGAGCATAATAAGAAAACATGCAAAAAAAGATTATACTTCCATAATCATCGGAGACAATAAACATCCCGAAGTAATCGGCCTCATAGGCTATGCCGGGGGAAAAGGGCACGCAGTTGCAAGTATTGAAGAACTTGAATCGCTACCGGAATTCGGGAAAGCCATAGTTGTTGCGCAAACTACTCAGAACATTTTATTTTACGAAAAAGTAAAAGAATGGGTCGGAAATAAATTTCCGCATTATAAGATATTTGATACCATATGCAATTCAACCTCCATGAGACAGGAAGAAGTAAAAGAGCTTGCAGAAATGGTCGACGCAATAGTTGTTGTGGGAGGACGTAGCAGCGGCAATACCCAGAGGCTTGCTGAAGCCGCGGCGCAGGCAGGCAGGCAGGCCTATCATATTGAAACAGAATCCGAACTCGATATAAAGGCTCTGTCACAAGCGCGCAATATTGGCATAACGGCTGGCGCTTCAACTCCGAACTGGGTGATAAAAAGGGTTCACAGAGCAATCGAAAATATCACATATAAGAAAGCAGGAGGCTGGCGCAAATATTATTATAATGCAGAGCGCTCTCTTCTTCTAACGAATATCTACGTTTCAATCGGAGCCGGATGCCTTTGTTATGTGAATATAAAAATGCTGGGAGATACCGGCTATTTCCCGTATGTCATCATGTCAATGCTCTATGTTCTGTCAATGCACACTTTTAACAATCTTATAGGAAGAAAGGCAGATCATTACAACGATCCTGATAGAGCTTCCTTTTATAAAAAGCATCAAACGCTCCTTGCTTTCCTTGCGATATCTGCAGGTGCTGTGGGCCTTTTTACAGCTTATTCAACAGGCCTGACCCCGTTTTTAATTCTTTTGAGTATGAGCATAATGGGTCTTTCCTATAATCTGAAGATAATTCCTGAAAGCCTGACAAAAGGCGGATACAGGAGCATAAGAGATATTCCGGGTTCAAAAACAGCTCTCATTTCCGCTGCCTGGGGTATTGTAACTTCACTTCTGCCTGCATTGTCATTACCGTTCAGGCCGGGTATCCTTATTGTTTTTACATGGTCTGTCTGCATGGTTTTTGTGAGAACCGCCTTTTTTGACATCCTCGATATGCAGGGTGACCGTATCGTAGGAAGGGAAACAATTCCAATATTAATCGGAGAAAAGCGGACGATACGGCTGCTTAAATACATCCTTGTCTTCATGATCGCTTTCCTGATTCTGTCAAGCTCTTTTAATCTTGTCTCAAAGCTCGGTTATATTCTTTTTATTTGCCCTTTATTTTTGTTTTTTGTGCTTACAGTTCACGAGCAGGATTATATGCTTCCCGGTACAAAGCTTGAATTTCTCGTTGAAACTCATTTTGTGCTGGCAGGACTGATTGCCTTGCTCTGGCCTTATGTTTGATGGAATTGAAAAGGCTCTTATGTCAAAGGGATTACCGAAAACGCCGGCTGTTCGTTTTTTTAAGGAACAAAAAGCCGCTTTCACTTTGCATCCTTATAGGTATGAAGAAAATGGGGGGACGGAGGCAGCCGCGAAAGCACTTAATTTAAAAGAGCGTACAGTAATCAAAACCCTTGTAATGGAAACCGAATCAAAAAAGCCTTTTTTAGTGCTTATGCACGGAGATATGAAAGTATCAACGAAGGCTCTTGCGTCTGAATTAAAGGCAAAAAAAATCTCGTTCTGCACACCGGAGATCGCCCATAAGCTTACAGGATATATTGTGGGCGGAATTTCACCTTTTGGAACAAGAAAGCCTTTAAAGATTTATATGGAAGAATCGATAATTTCACTTGAAAAAATTTACATAAACGCCGGAAGAAGAGGTCTTCTTGCTCAAATGTTCACAAAAGACCTGATAAGGATCTTAAATCCCATTTCCGTCAATGTGGCTATATAATATAGAAGGAGGGTCAGTCTTTTGTCTCCCTGGCGGCATCTTCTGGAGTAATACGCCATGTAACAAGAGGCGATATAAGGTACAAAACCATATATGAAAACATAACATACCCGAAATAAGTCGTAAAGGCTGACAGAAGGACAAGAAAACTTATTCGGCCAAACCATGGCTTGCGGCTTACAAAGCGTCCCATGTGTAAGTATCTTATGGGATACACATTCATCATGATTGCAGCTGCTATCATTGTAATAAAACAAAAAACCCCCCAGAAATAAATCTTTTCAGGATCATTATATACACTCTGGTTGAACATTATCAATGGCGCCACAACAAGCAATGCCGCCCCCGGTGATGGCATTCCCTTGAAGAATCCGGGAATGGGATATTTATCCAGAGTAAAATAGATAAGCCTGCATATGCCCAAAACTGCATACAGTGAAGCGGCAAAGGTAATGGGAAGCTTCGAAACAAAAATGTTCTGTGCATCAGAAAGGGTTATGTAAAATATCCATGCGGGAGCAATGCAGAAACTGATTGCATCGGCGATGTCATCCAGTATGCTTCCAAGGTTGATTTTCGCCTTATTATCGTCGAGTGGCTCGGTAAGGCCAAGCTTACGTGCAAGGGAGCCATCGAGCTTGTCAAACATAGCTGCTCCGATAAGAAACAGATAAGATTCCTTGATCCTTCCCTGGTATGCGAAAAAAACCGCGAGAAGCCCCATAACAGCATTCATTACGGTCAATGAGTTAGGAAAAAAGGAAAGGATTTTACGCCGCAGAGGTTCATCGTCATCACATATATCATCAAGAAAGTATGATCCGTATTTACGGCAGTATCCTGCAATAGATCCAAAATTTATTATGAGAAAAATTATCTCAATTACGAACAGGGTCCTCAAAGGGAGATTTCCGAGCCATGAAGCCCAGTTGTATAATGCTGATCCAGGACCATCAGAAATATAAAAGGCGTGGGCATACAAAAGCGCCCCAACCGGCGCGGCAACAATGGTCCGGAGCCGTGAAAATTCACTCAATTCCGGTTCCTGCCCTCTATTTATTGCAAAGCTCCTTATGAAATGTGCAAAATTATCCCTGAGCAGTACAATGATACAAAGAATAAGAACAAAAATGGCGTGAAATAATTCAGGCCGTGTATGTCCTGGAGTTATATAAATAAGACGCCACATAACTCCGGCTGTAACAAGCGGAAATATAATCGAATAAACGACTTTGTCCATTACGCGTTCGGCAAGATGCGCAAAAGTGAGATTTGAGCTGAACCGCGCAGCAAACCATCCGTCAACAAGGTCAAAAGACATCGAAACAAAGAGAAAAGCGACGCCCATAGCATAAAGAACAGGGCTGCGCGTCCACATAACGGCAATTGCGCAAAGCATCCCCAGAAAAACGAGCGGAAGCCTGCCATAAACTAGTATTGCTGTGACTCTTTTAGATATAGGCTTTTTATCAGACATTATACTCCAGGGTTAATGCTATGTTTTGCATGAAACCCAAAAATCCATAATTTAGATGGCTTTGTAAAAAGCTCAATATGCAAGGCGCGCAATTCCTGAGGAATACCGCAAACGCGGGACCCGAAGGGTGCATACTTTTCGTACGCTGCAATGACGAAGGCTGCAGCGCAACACAGCAGATTAACTTTTTACAAAGTCATCAGATATTAGAGAAAATGCACCTCTATGTCAAGGAAAGCCGCACTTAAAGCAGAGTTCCCCTTATTTTAACCTTTTTTAATCTTTCCAGAAATTCTCCTACCGTTTCTCCACAGATGATGTGTTCATAGATTTCACCCCTGCGGTTTATTCCTCTTATCTTACCATCAAAGAGGAACATCATAAGAAGTTTTTTTCCATTTTCAATTCTGTAGGTTCCGCTGATATCCATTCCCTGACAGCGTGAAGGTTCGGGTATAGTATGCCCGTTGTCGATCAGATATTTCATAAAATTTACAATTCTACCAAGACGAAGAATTGTAACGGCCTGCTTCCGCCCTGTCGTATGGGAAACAGGAAAAGCGGTTGAACGCATCAGTGAGTAGTTTTTTACGAATATTTCACGTTCATTACAAAGATTATAATCAGGGCTTCCCGGACAAGGATAGAAAATTGATATTCCGGCAAGAACTCTTCTTTCCGCAAGGCAAATAAGATCTGAAATGGAATCTTCAGGCTTCTGGTAGGGTGCGCCTGCGATAATATATCCAACGGCCTGAAGATGGTATTTTTCAGCAAAAAAGAGTGCCTTGTCAAAGGATTTCCTGACATCGGGCCTGTTAAATCTTTCAAGTTGGTCTGCAGAAAAGGAACCTAGGGAAAGATTAAGCGACTTAAAACCTGCTTCTTTCATAAGGCAAATCACATCTTCATCAAGGGATGACGGGAAAAGACCGTTCATTGCTCTCAGTTCAAGCTCCTTGTTTCCAAACCTTGATATTATTTCTTTGAGAAGTGTTACAAACCATTTTCTATCCAAAGCAAGGTTTTCGTCTTCAAAATCTATAAACCGAGCATTATATAAGGCAATCTGCTTGCTCATCTCTTCCAGAACAGATTCAATGCTTCTTCTTCTGTATTTAAGAAAAGATGATGCCCCTACAGAGCAATATGAACACTTCATCGGGCAACCCCTGCTTGCCGAAATAACTGCGCTTGCAAGCTTCCCTCGGATGTAAAAACTGTTTTTCAACAACCCGCTTGCAGGCAAAGGATATTTATCCGGATCCGGCATCATGGCAGGCTCGTTTACCTTTATGGTTCCGCCATTTTCACGAAAAACAAGGCCGGGTATCGAATCAAGGCTTTTCTTCTCCCTTAATGCCCGCGCAAGAAGGGGCATGGAAACTTCACCCTCTCCCCTGATAACATAATCAACGGCTTTGTTTTCCATAACACTATTCGGCAGCGCTGTAGCGTGATGACCCCCGACCACCGTTTTACATAACGGATTAAATTCCTTAACAGACTCGGCAGTTTTCAGTGCATAATCGGCATACGGAGTAAACAATGATGAAATTCCGACAAGAAACGCGCCCGATTCCGCCGCCTCTTTTCCGATATGTTCAAAGCTGTAACCAAAATGCTTAAAATTATGGAAAAGAGCAAACGGTGAAAGATCTCCCTTCCCGTAATATTCATTAAGGTAGGACATTTCAGATGGAATTTCAATTTTATGAGATTTTGAAGTGGCAAGAGCATCAAAAATCCCAACAGAAAACCCTTCCTCTATAAGTGATGACGCGATGCATGAAAGGCCGTAAGGAACCGTTCTTTTAGCTGTCAGATAAAAATCTCTTATCGGCGGCTGAATAAGCAGAATATCGGTCATCTTCTTATTGCCGTCTTTAAGGGAAGGGTTAATCTGGAAAAAAAGCTTGCAAATTTATTCAACATAATAGTTTATATGCTCTTACAAAGACCGGTTTTTACGAACCGTCAAACTTGATGGTATCGTAAAAAGTATAAAATCCCGTCACTCCCGTGAAAACGGGAGTCC
>CAYODW010000120.1:0-5306 GCA_964402865.1 uncultured Desulfonema sp.
AATCTGAATATCTAATGATTTCAAGATGCATTGAATATCCAGATAAGGTCGGTCAGGTATAGGAGAGAAGCGATTGAAACGGTTACAAATTGTAACCGTTTGAAAGAGGGAGAAGCATATGCCGAAGGGCTTTTTGATAAAATTAGCATTTTTCAAATATAACCTCATCTGGAAGATGATCATGCCTTTTCTGCGCTTAAACAGCAGGCTTGCGGACGGCTATGATCAGAGGGCTTTAAAAAAAGATGCGCCTTCAAAGACTGACATATGGATTCAGGCCGCATCAGCGGGAGAAGCTTATCTGGCTGAAGCAATTATTAATAAATTTAAATCCGACAGACCTGTCAAAGTTTTGCTGACATCCGGAACCAGACAGGGTGTTGATATCCTTCAGCGCTCAATAGATGCAGTCCCCCGGGAAAACAACATTATTGGCCATGCATCCTTCTTTCCCTTCGATCAGCCTGCTATAATGGGAAAAGCGGTAAAAAACATTAATCCAAAAGCTATGATCCTTCTGGAATCAGAAATGTGGCCGGGGCATCTTTCAGCCTTGAAAAAATACGGGTGCAGGACAATTGTAATCAATGGGAGAATGACCGAAAAAAGCCTGAAAAGATATCTCTTATGGAAATCATTCTGGAATTCAATAAAACCGGATAACATATACGCGATATCGGAAGAAGATGCGGACCGCTTTGCAACTCTTTTCGGAAGCAAAACAGCAGGAGTAATGCCGAACATCAAGTTCGACAGGTTCGGATGTGAAGATACCGATTTATCGTCTGAAAATCCTCTTGAAAAAGTCATGCCCGGAGATGCTTCGTTTATTGTTTTAGGCTCAATAAGAAAAGAGGAAGAGCCTCTTGTAGAAAAAATCATCCTCGATATTCTTAAAAGAAAACCTGAAACGGTAATAGGTCTTTTCCCCAGACATATGCATAGAATAAAATACTGGAGTGATGCCTTAGGCCGAATGAGTATAAAATGGGCTCTGAGAACAAATATGGCAAAACCTGCCACAAATGGTAGTGTAATACTCTGGGATGCTTTCGGGGAGCTTGTTCATGCATACAAATACGCGGGCGCGGCATTTGTTGGAGGAAGCCTTGCGCCTCTTGGCGGCCAGAATTTTCTTGAAGCTTTAAACTGCGGAGTGATTCCGGTTACAGGACCCTTCTGGAATAACTTTTCATGGGTGGGATCTGAAATAGTAAATGAAGGCCTTCTTCGTGTTGCTGAAGACTGGAATGGTGTGTCGGATGCCCTGGTTGAAATCATGGAGAATCTTCCACCCCGCGAAAAGGTCATATCCGGAGCCGGGAAATATATGAAGAGCCGGCAGGGAGGGACAGCCTTTACCTGCAAGATAATAGAAGAGTTATTACGAAGATAGGCTTCAGCCTTGTTTCCGGATCAGCAAATCTTCCATTATTAGGTACTGCAGATCCGATCCGAAAAACATATTTAAGGCATCCTCCGGGCTGCAGACCATCGGTTCGCCCCTCCGGTTCAGCGACGTATTGAGAACAACCGGTATTCCTCTCAATCTTTCAAGCTCTTTGATCAGTGCGTAATATTTCGGATTTGTATTCTTGCTCACAACCTGGGCACGGGCTGTGCCATCTTTGTGAACCACTTCGGGAATCTTCCCTTTCCAGTGTTCGGCGACGCAAAAGGTGAAGGTCATATACTGTGCAGGATGATCCGTCTGCAAAATATCACGCGCTGCGGAGTCAAGAATACTCGGGCAGAACGGACGCCAGCGCTCCCTGTATTTGATCTGGGAATTTATACGCTCGGCAATACCCGCCCTGCTTGGGTCTCCGAGAATGCTCCTGTTCCCGAGGGCACGCGGCCCGAATTCCATCCTTCCCTGAAACCATGCGACAGGACTCCCTTCAGCAAGAATCTTTGCAGCCGTTTCAGGGGCATTGCCGATAATTTCCCAGGAAGGTTTTTGCGGATGCTTTTTACAGGCTTCTACGCATTCTTCTGTAGTATATGAAGGGCCAAGATAGACATGTTCGAGTTTTTCTATCTTGTCGCCTGCCGAGTTTGCGACATAAGTCGCCGCCCCTATCGCGGTTCCGGCATCACTTGCGGCCGGCTGCACAAACAATTCCTTCACATGCGGAAGGCCTATTATCCGCTGATTCAGCTTTACGTTAAGAGCTACACCTCCGGCAAAGCAGATTTTTCCGGTTTCTCGCAGTATATTGCCAAGATAAGTTTCAATCAGCTGCAGGGAGATATCCTCAAGAAGTTTCTGCATGCCCGCCGCATAATGGACATAAGGATCATCAATTTCATCGCCTTCCCGTTTCGGTCCGAGCCACTTGACCATTTTTTTCCCGAAGTAATAACCGATTCCGCCCTGTTTATAACGCCTCAGACCTATCGTGTTGACCATTTCAGTATCGACTTCTATCGACTTCCCATCACATTTTATCAGACGCGAAAAATCGAATTTATCCGGATCCCCGTAAGGCGCCATACCCATGACCTTGAACTCTCCGTCAAGCATTTCAAAGCCGAGATACTGGGTAAGTGCACCGTAAACTCCACCGAGAGAATCGGGATCATAAAATTCCTTTATCTTATGTATGACTCCGTTTTCACCGTATCCGAAAAAGGTGGTGGCATACTCACCCTTTCCGTCGATCCCCAGGATCGCCGTTTTTTCCTTAAAACCACTCATATGATAGACGCTGCTTGCATGGGATAGATGATGCTCTACTGGTACAAATGGAGTTTTCTTCTTATCTATCCCAATCCTGTCCATAAGCTCAAAAACATTGCTCCTGTTGCGGCGGAAATGGCGGTTGCCGTCAAAAATCGCCGAAAAAGCCCTGTCCGGAGCATACCAGTATCTTCTCGCAAAATGCCATCTGTCAGGTCTCAAAAGACCGATGGGAGCAAAAGGGAAAGCCACGCAATCAATCTCTTTTGGACTGATGCCGGCATATTCAAGGCAGAACCGGGCCGAATGATACGGTCTTTTATTCTTGGCATGCTTTTCTCTTATAAAACGCTCTTCTTCAGCGGCTGCAACAAGCCTGCCGTCGATAAGCAGCGCCGCTGACGGATCATGTGTGAGTGCACCCGACAAACCCAGTACTATCATTTATGAAATCCTTCCAACAAGCCCATCAAAGTTTACCCAGTATAAATTCCATGAAAGACTTTTCATCCTTTAAGTACATTTTTACACCGACGACGATAATGTCAACCCGAAAATTAAATTCGCTGCCCATTCGCGCAAAATCCTTTTCGGTTGTTATGATAAGTTCAGCTCTTCTATCTCTTACAGATTTCAAGATTCTTTCCATGTCGCCGGCGGTATACCTGTGATGGTCAGGAAAATCGAAAAAATTCAGAATATCACATTTGAATTCTTCAAGAGTCTTCCTGAAATGACTGTTTCCGGCTATTCCTGAAAAAGCCACAATCTTTTTCCCGGCCACAAAACTGAAGTCCTCAGACAGTTCATTCCGAAAGCCGGCAGCCGGATTTGAAATACCGCCTTTTTCAATCTTAAAAAAATAAAATGTATTGTAAGCCTCAAAAACAGGCTGATTATTTGAAACAGCGCTTATTGTATCTCTTGCTTCTGTATTATCGGCATAAGATCTTGTAAGAATAAATGCGTCGGCCCGTTTGATTGAAGCAGCCGGCTCTCGTAAAATACCTCTCGGGATAATATGAAAATTACCGAATGGGAGCCTCGAGTCTAAGAGTAAAAGATCAATATCGCGAGAAAGTTTGATGTGCTGGAAACCATCATCAAGAATAATAACTTCCGGGTTGAATTTTTTTATGGCAAGCAAGCCCGCATCATAACGGTTTTGTCCAACAACAATGGGAATATCCTTTAGTCTTGAAGCCATCAAAAAGGGCTCATCCCCAGAAAAAACAGGCCCCGTGAGTATCTCTTTTCCATTACTTATAATTCCGCCCTTTTTTTCAAATTTCCCCTTGTAACCTCTGCTTATCACAACAACTTTATAGTCAAGTTTGGTTAGCTTTTCTGCGAGATAGATAGTAATGGGGGTTTTGCCTGTTCCACCAACTGCTATGTTCCCTACAGAAATGACCTTGCATTTGAGCCTTTTTTGTTTAAATATTCCTAATCTGTATAAAGCATTTCTTATTCTGACTATTACAGCGTAGATAGCAGAAGCGATGAGCAAAAAAAACTCTGCTGAAAAAAAGCGGCCTTTTTCTTCAGAATACATTACTTTCTCAATTTTTTTTCTGATTGCATTCATGAAATATGATAAAAATATCTAAAGAACAGATCATTAATGACAAAGCTAATCGGCATTAAGAATCGTAAAAATACCGAAAAATAAAAACAAAAGATTCGGAACCAATGCAGCAAGCAGAGGATTAAGCATCCCTCCCCCTCCAAGTGACAGGCAGAAGCTGTAGAATACCCAGTATAAAAAGGCTGTTCCTATTCCGTAAACTATATTTACAGGCAGACTTTCTTTAGAACTTATTCTCAGCGATATGCCCGTACCCACAATACTCATTATTATACAGACAAAAGGAAAAACCATTTTGGAGTAAAAATCTACCTGGTATTTTGTTGCATCATATCCTTCAGATTCAATTTTTTTTATATAATTATAAAGCTCTATTACGCTCATTGTTTCAGACTTAACGGCCACCCTGTTCAACTCATCAGGAGAAAAATCGAGCTTAACGACAAGTTCCTTATGAAAATAAATCCTGCCGCCTTCGTCAAGTTTTTGTTCTAAAGTATCATATAAAAACCAATTCCCTTCTTTAAAAACACCTTTCTCGCTGTCAATTCTTCTTGTTACTTTGAAATCTTTATCAAAATAATTAAGAGTAATCCCCTGTATGGTTTTATCTTTTGAATTGAAATATCTTATATGAGAAATTGAATAATTACCCCTGATCCAAATATCATTCTCTTTCAGGGTTGCGGTCGATTTTTTTTTGGCCTCTTTTGTCCACATGCTTTCAGCTTTATTCTTTATTATGGGAATAAAAGCTTCTGATAATATAATAATCACAACAAAGAAAAAAATGCCGATCCCAAGAATAGACCTTAATAGATAAAATATGCTGACACCACTGCTTTTTAGAGCCACAATCTCATTGTTTTTGTTCATAAGACCAAAGGAAACAAGAACTGACAATAAAACACAGGCCGGAATAAATTCAACGATGGGCATTTTTGAAATAAAATAAAATAAAGCTTTTGAAAAGGAAAGCCCGGATTTCAGAAAAATGTCTGTCTCGTCAAAAAAATCGACTACAATATAAATGCC
>CAYODW010000121.1:0-5265 GCA_964402865.1 uncultured Desulfonema sp.
CTGACTTCTGCTACTTACTTTTTCGCATCAGGGCCTGAAATTATCTCGCCGCACGCCAGCATTTTAGCGCCGTAATACGGGTTGCGTATTTTTGCTCCTTTCTGAAGCCACGAACCCGGATTCATTGAGCAATATATCACATTTATCCCCGAAGGCTTTGACATTGCGGTCCACATGACCATCGGCTTCGACAAATCCGCAAGTGCGGCTCTCAATGATGAAATATCCTTCGCCAGAGCCATTTTCTTGGCTCCTTCTGATATGTTCTTTGGTATATTCTTGTAATGAGAAGCGTGCTCTCCTGTTACAAGAGAAGGTGAAAGGTTTCCGGCAAGGCTTTCGATTTTTTTTGCGGCATCGGTAACTCCATCAGTCTTGTCTGAAGCGAGTAATTCCACAATTTTTAAATATTCCGTAAGAATCGGATGCATCTTTTCGTCGAACTTTTCACTCCCTGCAAAAACATAATTTCCTGTTGATAAAATAACCGTGAATATAAAAATCGTTATTAATAAGATGAAAGTAAATCTTTTCATTTCTCTCCTCCTTTGTTTGATCATTATATAAAAAATCCCTTCTGATCCCTTGAACCCTTTTCAACAATAGCAGCAAGTGGTGTGCCATTTAGAAGGAATTATTATAAGATAATTATATCATACTGCATTTGCTGGAAATAATTAAATAGAATTGAAAAAATTATTATAAACGTAAACAGATAGCGGATATATTATATACAGGTATTGTCCAACTTGGAAATTTTATGGATATATTGTATCCATATGAATTTTATTGTCAATATGGTTCAGCCGAATAAGGAGTATTCTCTGGTTCTTCTTATCAGGTGTCGATCTCATCGGACGCAGTTCTGTTTTGAAGCTTCTTCATTAGAGGCCCATCCTTTCTCCATGTATAACATGTATCGGCCAGATATTTTTCCATCGATTCTCGTGACAATTTATCGTTAAAGGGCTTTCTTGCAATATTTGACCAGTAACCCTGCACAGCGGCCGGGGCCATTACCAGCAGAAGAGTGGTCAGATGTGTGCAACCTTTTATGCCGCCCGTTATCTTTTTTACTTTGGCCGAAAAGCCGGTTGCAATATTAAGCCCTTCTATCGCCTTGAGGCTGTTTATGGTTTCAACACAATCCGCATGAGGAGTGCGGGGCATCTCTACCTCGATCTTTTTTATTGCAAGCCGGTCACCTACCAGCATACGGATTATCATGTAATGAATCGTCCCCGGAGGATTTGCTTCTCCTGAAATAAGGTAATACGGTTTCAGTCTGTTGTCTTTTAAAACACCTTCAACGATTATTCCTTCACCCTTGCACTCATATGTTGAGACCTCAACGCTTCTTGTATGTACTTTATCACCGCACCGTTCCTTCAGAGTCATCTCTTTATCCTCCGCACGCATTTCAGTTTTGACTTAACTTATTAACCTTTTATTAATTCTATTTCAAATACAAAACCTGTTTCAGGATATTTCCTTAAAATATAATTCCTTTCCGGTTTTCTTTTCCAGTTTGAAAAAAATACTGACACATTTTGATAATAAAAAAGAACTGATTTCTTAATAATTGTAAATTATAATTGTATTTTCAATTGGTTATATACAATCGCCCGTAAATTTTTTAATGGTATGGATATTGCTTTTCCTGAAAAACAAGTAATAACGAACATAATGGAATCGGATAAATTGAAAAAGGAGGGGCCGTGAATATTTTGACAAAAACAGAACTTCTTGTTCACATTTTAAGGTGGCGGATAAACTGGAACCGTAAAAATCTTGATTACATGGTCAAAGATATTAACAATCCCAAATTCATGAGCGCTATGGAAGCAATAAAACTTATACCCGATGGCGCAAACGTATTCTCTTCAGGGCTTGGCGGAAATACGCGCTGCTCTGTCTGGTTCTGGGCTACAGAAAGGTCCTTCCGTGAAACAGGGCATCCCAGGAACCTCACGCATATAAACGTCGGGGCTCAGGGCGGACGAGGAAAAGTGCCTGGAACTATCGAAGAGATAGCCAAACAAAAGGGGTGCGTCACCCGCTATATCGCGGGTCATCTTGAAACGGCAAAAGCGATGCTAAGTCTGGCCGATCTTGGTCATGTTGAGCTTCATACTTTTCCCCAGGGAATAGAGAGCCTGCTTGTTGAAGCTCAGAGCCGTGGCATATTTGAAATCGAAACTGAAACCGGCGTCGGCACATTCCTTGATCCGCGGATTGGAAACGGAACAGTTGTAATACCAGGAACAGGGAAAAGCCTGACAGAAGTATCGGGTAATAAATTAAAGTACCGGCTTCCCAAAATAGATATTGCCTACTTCATCGCTCCTGCTGCAGACAGAGAAGGAAATATCTACATCCGCAATTGCTCCATGTATACGGAAAGTTACGAATCTGCCCTTGCTGCAAAAGCAAATGGAGGCAAGGTGCTGGTGAGTGTAGCAGAAATAATAGAAAAAAACGAAAAAGAGATTTTCATTTCAGCCGATAAAGTTGATGCCATAACGGTTCATCCCTTTAATGAGCAGGCCGCCTCCATACCCCAGCTAAAATACTGGAAGATGTTCACCGAAGGCGCAAATGTCGATAAACAGGAGGCCATTGATAAATTGAAGTTCATCAACAAAGTTCTCGGAATCACGCCCAAGCGCGGTCCGGTTGAAGATGCGCTTGCCCGTCTCGGAGGCTCCGTGTTTACCAGGTATGTCAAAAAATGCTCTAATATCGTTGTAGGTGTTGGACTCCCGGAGGAAGTTTCACGTCTTATTTACGAAGGAGGGCTTTTTAATGATGTAACCTTCATTTCCGAAACTGGTGTAATAGGCGGGCTTCCGGGACCGGGTATTTTCTTCGGGGCCGGTATAAATCCAAAGGAGATAATGTCGTCAGCCCGGACATTTCACCTTTGCTACGAACACCTTGATGCTACTATCCTTGGAATCCTTGAAGCGGACAGCCATGGAAATATAAACGTTTCAAAGCGTGGAGAAGGCGCCATCAATTATGTCGGCCCCGGCGGATTCCCTGATTTCTGCGCGGCGGCAGAGACAATTATCTTTGTCGGAAGCTGGATGGCAGGCGCAGTAATGTCGATCAGAAACGGCGGGCTTGTAATCGAAAAACCCGGTAAACACAAATTTATAAGCAAGGTCAGCGAAATAACAATGAGCGGGAAACAGGCCCTCAAGAAAAATAAAAAGGTCCTTTATGTAACAAATGTAGGAGTTTTTATACTTACTGAGAGGGGAATGGAACTTATCGAGGTTATGCCGGGGATAGACATTAAAAAGGATATAATTGATTCATGTCCCATGAAGATAATAATCCCGGAAAGTGGTGATATTCCGGTCGTTGAAAATTCAATAGTAACAGGAATAGACTTTAAGCTTAAATGGAACTAGTTCCTGGATATGTTCGAATTACTCGTTTTTTTATTGCATTATAAACCTCTTTTTCGTATGAAACATTCGAGATGTTAATATTAATGAACAGTCTGGAGATTATAAGAGGATGTCATGAAATACGGAAGAGACTTGCGCACGTTTTTGTGTTTTAAAGCCATAACAGTATTCCTTTTTGTATTCGCGGTCACAACTAACTGTTTTGCAGCTCAGACAATAAATGATGTTAAGAGTAAATGGATCGGAGTCAGCATAGACAAGCTTATTGAAAAGCACGGATATCCCGACCAGTCATTTACGGCACCGAACGGGAACACGGTTTATGTTGTCATCAAAAACGTGAAAAAACTTTATCCCGTCCCGGTGTTCAGACAGCCTGAACGGAAGGATATTGATATTTTCAATACCAAAACAGGTTCATATTCTTATGGTTCAACAACAACCGGCGGAGGGTGGACAGTTGAACAACAAATGCAAAAATCCGAATGCGCCGGATATTTTGAAGTAAACAAGGATAAGGTGATTGTGGAAGTAAAATTCAAGGGAGATGAGTGCCCGAAATAAACAATCCGCGTTGAACGCGGGTCGTACATCGCACATCGTACTTAGAATATCGAAACAATTTCCGAAACCCTATGGTTCAAATCGTATCGGATTTAGTTCTTCTGCTTTATTTTACCTTGACCGCTGGACCCCTGGAATCCTTGAACCCTTTTATTAACTATTCACTATCGACTATTCACTTTTATATCTCTTTCTCCAGTTCGCTGATTGGTATTTCCTCTACAAAGGCTGAACCGATTCCGGATAAGAGAACAAAATGCAGGAAAGCGTTCTCCCTCTTTTTATCCCTCTTGATCGCTTCAAGAATTTTTACCCGGTCATAGGGGAGTTCGACCGGGAGACCAAAGAGTTTAATCAGTCTCTTTAACCTTTCAAATTCTTCCTCATTCAATAAACCTTTTTTCACTGAAAGTCTGGAAGCAATTATCATCCCCGTACTGATTGCTTCACCATGAAGAATCCCCAGGTTTTTTTCAAATGCATGGCCGAATGTATGCCCGAAATTAAGCTTTCTCCGCTCATCTTTTTCTTTTTCATCACGGGATACAATACCCGATTTTATTTTAACCGAATCATAAACCAGTTTTCCGATAACATTCCGGTCAAGGGAAAGCGCTTTTTTATGGTTGTTTTCAAGGAAGGTAAAAAGTTCGGCATCGCATATTGCCGCATGTTTTATTATTTCTGCAAACCCGTTATGCAATTCTCTTTCAGGCAGAGTCGAAAGAAGACTTAAATCACATATAACAAATTCAGGTTGATTGAACACGCCCACAATATTCTTGTACTCGTCCAGGTTAACGCCGTTTTTTCCACCGACACTTGCATCAACCTGAGAAAGAAGAGTGGTAGAAACAAAACCGAAACGGATGCCTCTTAAGAAAGTGGAAGCAGCAAAGCCGGAAATATCGCAAACAACCCCGCCTCCTATTCCTACTATAAAAGATGATCTGTCAATCCCGAATTCAAGGAATTTTTCATATATATCGCGGACCGTGTCGAGATTTTTTGTCTTTTCACCCGGTTCAATCTTTATGATTCTGCATGGAGGAAAGTTCTTCCCTTGGCAACGCCACACGTTTTTATCGGTAATTATAATCGCCTTTTCGATCGGCATATACCTGCCGAGATTCGAAAGGCTTTCACCGATCATTACCACGGAATCGCTTGTGCTCCCTTTTATCTTTATGTTTTTAACCATTATAATCTCCGGTCGCCGGACTCTGATTTCTGTTTTATTCGGTGAATGGTTGATAGTGAATAGTCGTCAGTGAAAAACTTA
>CAYODW010000122.1:0-5149 GCA_964402865.1 uncultured Desulfonema sp.
CGAAAGTGGCTGTTTCACCGGGTCTCGGTTTCGGAGAGTACGGTGATGAATATGTCCGTTTTGCTCTCATAGAGAATACAATGCGCATTAATCAAGCGGTGCGCGGAATCAAAAAAATTCTGTAGATTTCTGATACGGGAGTTATCGGTATGAGAAAAATCAACATAGGTTTGCTGGGTTGCGGGACTGTCGGAACAGGGGTCGCGAAAATACTCATTGAGAAAAAAGATCTTATCAGTTCGAGAGTCGGAGCTGAATTGAACTTGAAGTATGTTGCCGATCTTGATGCGGCAAAGGACAGGGGAATCAGGTTTGATGAAGGAGTATTTGTAAAAGATCCCGTAAAGGTTGTTGATGATCCTGAAACTGATATAATTCTTGAAATGATAGGCGGAGAAAAAATTGCAAAGGACCTGATATTAAGGGCTATAGGCAATAAGAAACAGGTTGTCACGGCAAACAAGGCATTGCTCGCTTCTCACGGGAATGAAATATTCAGGGCTGCTGCTGCCGGAGGCGTTGACGTGGCCTACGAAGCAAGCGTCGGCGGCTGTATGCCGATAATTAAAACCTTGCGGGAATCCCTGGTCGGAAACCAGGTTAAATCGATGGTAGGAATATTAAACGGCACATGCAACTACATACTGTCGAAGATAACGGATGACGGAAGCACCTTTGAAGCTGCGCTTTCCGAAGCTCAGGCAAAAGGATATGCTGAAGCCGATCCGACCCTTGATGTTGGAGGATTTGATACAGCACATAAACTTGCTATATTAACTTCCATTGCATATTGCATGGAGATCAATTTCAGGGATATTTATATCGAGGGCATTTCAAGGATTACCCCCCTTGATATCGAATTCGCAGGCCAGTTCGGTTACAGGATAAAGCTTCTCGCAATAAGCAAATTAAGGGGAAATTCTGTTGAGGCGAGGGTGCATCCGACCATGATTCCTTTTGAAAACATTCTTTCGAATGTTAATGGTTCCCTGAACGCGATTACTGTTTCAGGCGATGCAGCAGGAGACATACTTCTGTCAGGGCGCGGAGCGGGCATGATGCCGACGGCAAGCGCTGTTATAAGCGATACGGTTGACCTTGCCAGAAACATTATGTCCGGTTCAGTCGGAAGAATTCCGCTTCTTTCCTGCCAGATGCAGAATATAGGCAGAATTCCGGTCATGCCTGTAGATGAGATATCAACCCATTATTACTTTAGATTTGCCGCTCTCGACCGTCCCGGAGTTCTTTCGAAAATCTCCGGGATTCTTGGTCATCACGGGATAAGCTTAAAATCGGTTCATCAGAAAGGACGCAAGACAAACGGATCGGTGCCGCTTGTCATGCTTTCGCACCTCTGCAGGGAGAAAGACGTGAAAATGGCGCTTGATGAAATATCCCGGCTTGATGTCGTGAGCACAAAACCTGCACTGATAAGAATAGAAGATGATAATCAGGAGGATTAAAGCCGGTGATCGGTAATCAGTGGCCAGTTGGAATGCAGCAGTTCGAAGTACGAAGTTCGATGTACAAAATACGATGGACGAAGCGGCTTTTATAATCAGAGACCATGTAGCAGGGTGATTTATGTATATAGTGTGCTGTGATCTGGAAGGTGTTTTTGTTCCCGAGATATGGATTAATGTTGCGGAGAAGACAGGAATTTCGGAATTGAGGCTTACTACCCGCGATATATCCGATTATGATGTTCTGATGAAAAAGCGACTTAAGATACTTGACAGGGAACATCTCAAGATATCCGATATCCAGAATGTTATTGCCATGTTATACCCTCTTGAAGGCGCGGTTCAGTTTCTTGACTGGCTCAGATCAACGGTACAGGTAATTATTGTATCGGATACATTTGTTCAGTTTGCAGGACCGCTGATGAAAAAACTGGGATGGCCCACACTCTTTTGCAATTCTCTTGTTATTGGTCCGGACGGCAGAGTCGAAGACTACAGCCTGCGCCAGAAGGATGGTAAGAAAAAAGCCGTAATTTCATTAAAAAGCCTGAACTACAAAGTTATAGCTGTCGGGGATTCCTATAACGATATAACGATGCTTAAAGAGGCCGATAAGGGAATACTTTTCTGCCCTCCCGACAATGTTGTGAGCGAGTTCCCGGAGCTTCCCGTAACATACAATTATGATGAGCTTAAAGCGCTGATTACTGAAACCATGAACGGAGCCTGTTGATAGGATATGCTGAAGCACAGGACAACATACAGGGTGATCTACGGAGATACCGACAATATGGGCTATGCCTATAATGCGAATTACCTGCGCTGGTTTGAAATGGGTCGCGGTGAGATGTTCAGAAACCTTGGGCTAACTTATAAGATGATAGAAGCAAGGGGGTTTTTTCTGCCGGTTTCTGAGGTTCAATGCAAGTTTCTGTCTCCCGTGAAATATGATGATCTTCTGGTAATAGAGACAACGCTCGATACCGGCGTTAAAGGCGGCATGAAATTTGACTACTGCATTTATGATGAAGAAGAAAAGCATATACGGGCAAAAGGTTATTCGAAGCATGCTTTTGTTGATAAAAAAGGACGTGTTGTGCGCCCGCCAGGGTTTATAACCGATATCGTAAAAAAGAACAGCGGGTCCTGAAATCGAATATGAATATAGATATTGCAAAGTTTAAAAACTGCAGGGTTCTTGTAATCGGCGATCTGATGATTGATGAATATCTTTGGGGAGATGTGGACCGGATATCTCCTGAAGCTCCGGTTCAGGTCGTTTCCGTAAAGAAGGAGGAATCAACCCTTGGTGGTTCAGGAAATGTTGTAAACAACCTTGTCTCTCTCGGCGCCGGTGTTTATGCCGCAGGGGTAATCGGCACCGGCAGAAACGGAAAGATGCTGCTTAAAAGGCTCGCAAATTCAGGAGTGGATGCGGGAGGAGTTGTCCGGGAGTATGGTCGGCCTACTACCAGAAAAACAAGAATTATTGCGGCTCATCAGCATGTTCTCAGGATTGATCGTGAGACAAAAAAAGAGATTTCAGGTGAAACTCTTGATAAAATCACACGTTTCATAGAGAAGGTAATTCCTGAATCGGATGTGGTGATTGTCTCCGATTACGGTAAGGGTCTTATTACGAAAACATTGATGGCAAAAGTCGTTAAAGCGTCGAAGAAAAACAGAAAGATAATAATAGCAGACCCCAAGGGACTTGATTATTCGAAGTACTCCGGTGTCACGCTTATTACCCCGAACAGGAAAGAGGCCGCCCTTGCCGCCGGAGTGGAGATAACAAATGACGCATCCCTTATGAAGGCGGGAATTAAAATTATAGGCAGCGCCGGCATTGAAAAACTTCTTATTACCTGCGGTAAGGATGGAATGGTGCTTTTTGAGAGAGATAAAAAACCATATAAAATCAGAGCCGAGGCGAGGCAGGTATTTGATGTCTCAGGGGCAGGGGATACGGTGATAGCAGTGCTGGGGCTTTGTGTCGCATCAGGCTCATCATTCAGAGACGCGGCATCTGTAGCCAATACCGCCGCTGGGATAGTAGTAGGAAAGGTCGGCACTGCAACGGTTTCTGAAAAAGAATTGACAGCCGCCCTTATGCCGCGCTCTTGAGATCCTGAAGCTTCACAAACTGAGGTCTCTCCACAAGAGCTTTGAATTTCTCGAATACAGGTCTGCGGGGTAATGGATTTTGGCATTCGAAAGAATAGAATCCAGCCTTTGCCAATCCGCCACAGAGCTTTGGCGGACATCCATTAGGATGTTGACAGCCCCAAAGGATGAATAGTCACGAAGCCTTATGCAGTATCCGCATGTATGATACCTGTCGGATATCTGGGGGCGTTGCCATGTCACCGTAAAAATTTCTTGCGATATGCCAAAACCCGTTACCCTGATAGACCTTTTAATAATATGTTATGTAAAGCTCTCTTCACATGCAGGCAAATTAATGCTCTATTTCAAAGAAAGTCTCGAAGGAATAATATTCAAAATTCGTGTTCAGCCACGATCATCAAAAAACATGATTGCAGGCCTTTTTGGTGATGCCCTTAAAATAAAACTTACTGCACCCCCTGTTGAAGGTGCGGCAAACAGCATGTGCATCAAATACCTCTCGAAATGCCTTTCCGTCTCTCCTCATCTGCTCGAAATTGTTTCAGGTCATACAGGCAGGACGAAATATATTATGTTCCGGTTCGGGGATAAAAAATCAGGGGATGAGGCGGAAATCCTTAAGTCAAAGATAAGGTCTCTGGCGGCTTAACTAAAATTTATTTTATGCTGAGCTTCCATTTTTATGGCATCCGGACGGCGCTGCAATTTAACAAGCCTTGGATCAAGCGCAATCCCGTCGGTTACTGCCAGCCCCTTTTTTTCAAACTGTCGTGTAATTTCGGAATAGATATGTTCCAGAGCCTTTTTTGACAGCCTTTTTCTGAAGCGTGAAAAAGTCTTTTGTGCCGGAGAAGGGTCCGTAACCGGGATTCCAAGAAATTTCTTGAATGAGATTCTGTCATTTATGTGGCATTCAAGTTCAAAATCGGAATTGATCCTGAACCATTTCTGAAGGAGAAGGCATTTGAATAATAACAGGGGAGAATAAGCGCCGGCTCCTTTTTTGCTCCTGCCGGTATTGTAGTTGATTACCAGCATTTGTTCAATCATATCCCAGTCAAGAGATCCGTTTATTTTTAAAAGACGTTCGAGGCTGCGGTTTTTATTCATCGAGCTTTTTAATGTAAACTCGGCAAAGCTCAAGTCCCTGCTTCTTTTTTTAAAACCCATATTATCCTCCGACAGGAAATTGAAGTTTTCAATCCTTGAACCCCTATCAATGTTTCATATGAATTTCATATGGCTCAAATAAAAATATATGTCAAGATAATACAAATAGTTAAGATATTTAATCGGTAAAACGGGAATGGTAGTATTCAGGGATTCAAGGGTTCAAGGGTTTGATGATTCAAAGAACTATCCCGGTTCCGATCCAAAATAATAAAATAATCAGCTTGACTTATCCGGAAGGATTGACTAATAATACCATCCTTCAAAGCGGAATAAGAACTCGAAACAAACGTTGATGCGGGGTGGAGCAGTCTGGTAGCTCGTCGGGCTCATAACCCGAAGGTCATAGGTTCAAATCCTGTCCCCGCTACCAAACATATCAA
>CAYODW010000123.1:0-5087 GCA_964402865.1 uncultured Desulfonema sp.
CAGATTGACACAGAGATCGCACAAAAGGGCCATTTCCGGATGGAAACTAATTAACAAATGAAACAGGGTTGCGCCCAAAAGCACAACCCTGTTTCTTAAACACTGTAAATCTTAAATTAATGAGCGAAAAGCCCTGCAATAGCTGCTGCCTGAGGATGCGCATAAATAAGAATCAGGGCAATTACCAGTGCATAAATACAGAGAGACTCGATCATGGCAAGACCGATCAGCATTGTAACTGTAACTTTCCCTGATGATTCTGGGTTTCTTGCAATACCCTCAACAGCGGCCTTAAGGCCGAGTCCCTGGGCTATACCACAGAATGAGGCTGCTACTGCAATCCCGAAACCAGCGGCTGTAACACATGCGATGAAGAACTGTAATGCTTGAGCTTCCATACTTTACCTACCTCCTTTTAATAATTTTTGACTTTGCTTCTTCCATTATCCCATAAAAACAAACCTATTTTTTCCGGCAAATCAATGAGCATGTTCCATAGCGCCGGTAAAATACATGATTGAAAGTAAAAAGAAAACAAATGCCTGAACAAGGGCAACAAAAATACCGAGTGCCATTATAGGCAGAGGAGCAAAAAATAGTCCTGCGAGACCGAAAAGAATACCGAGCACAAGTTCATGTCCCATCATGTTTCCAAAAAGACGGAATGAGAGGGAGAGAATTCGTGCGAGATGACCGATAATTTCAATCGGAAACACGATTGGAATCATCCACCAGACAGGTCCGAGAAAATGTTTAATATATTTTATGCCGTGATATTTTAATCCGATTATGTGGGTAAAAATAACGACCGTAAGCGCGCATGAAGCTGTTGTATTCAGGCTGGCGGTGGGAGGAAAAAATCCCGGAATAAGCCCTATAAGATTACAGGTAAAAATATAAATAAATATGGTTGCAACAAGAGGGAAAAGCCACCGGCCCTCTTCGCCTGAAACATCAACCATAAAATTTTCAATTCCTGAAATGATTATTTCAAAAACATTTTGTGCTTTGGCAGGAATCAGGCTGATACTCTTTGCCCCAATAGCGCCAAGGGTTAAGAGAATAATCATGACCACCCATGAATAAATAACATGAGGATAAGCATGGGCAAAGTGATCCAAGCCAACAGCCTCAAACAGTTTTACAAAGAATAGATAGGGATGTTCCACCTTAAATTGCCTCCTTGAAAATAAGTTTTGTAAGTTCCAGCATGGTCGCTAATATAATACTTGCAACTACAACGGAGAGCCCGACAAAAAGACCGATGGGATGAACATAATGCCCAGATATCAATATAAATATAATAAACCCGCTGATCATGAAACGGGCATAATACTTGGCCAGAACAACGTTGTGGGAAGCAAGGTGTGGAGGTGCGAGCGCTTTTCTAAGCGTTCTGTAAAGCAGATGAAAATTTATCGTAACTATTAGTCCTCCGGATAATATGCCCATCGCGAATTTTGGAGAAGCAATAATAAGCCCTGCGATGCTCGCAACACAAAAGAGTATCCAGTTGGTCAGGGTAACAAATTTCAGGATGCGCTGCTGTATTTTCACTCTATATCTCTTTCCTGTGGAGATTTCTCGCTCTTTCTTATCGCAAGCCAGATATTTCTGAATCCTGCCGCAATACCAAGCCCAAGAAAAACAAGCGTAAGCCAAGGATAAAGTTCAAATCGTCTGTCAAGATAGATGCCAATCGCAAGTCCGATAAATATAGAAAGCGCTACCTGGAGGCCAAGACTGCTATAATATGCCAGCTCACGTATATAACGTCTCGTTTCTCTTTTCACATTAAAGAACGCTTTCTATTGTTGCAAGAGAGTCCATGCAGACCTCAATAAATCTTCTGTCCTCTAACATATGATTTTATTCAAGTCAACGCAAAATTGCATGAAAATATGATGTTTCGACAGCCTTTTAATAAGCAAAATATCCGACCATTTCCGGGAAATTTATTAACCAGTAATTTATTAATATAATATGATTTTTATGCTATCAACAGGTTGCCGCTTTTTCCACTTTTAACCATTCACTGTTAACTGCCACAGGTCCGCCAATTCTTTTGGCGAATTCACTATCGCAGGATTTTTACATGCCCGTCTAGGTCATCTTCAGAAACTTCGCCTATTATTGAAGAGAATACACCTTCATTCTGCATTGCTTTCAGGCATTTTTTTGCTTTCTTTTCAGGAAGGGATATTACAAGCCCTCCCGAAGTTTGAGGATCGAAAAGCATATCAAGAACAACCTGTTTTACTGATGGATCAACTATTATGTTTTTGCTGCAATAATTTTTTGTATTATAACTTCCGCTGGGAATCAGTCCCATAAGGGCATATTCTTCCGCCTTTTTAATAAAGGGAACCGAGTCGGTATGTATAATGATCTTCTTGCAGCTTCCTTTGGCCATTTCAAGCACATGCCCCGCAAGGCCGAATCCCGTAATATCCGTACATGCATTCGGACCGAATCTCAGCATTATTTCAGCGGCTTTCATGTTGAGAGTTGCAGTAACTTCGATAAGCACCTTAATCGCCTCTTCATCTGCAACTTTTCCTTTAACAGCGGTCGCAATGATTCCTGTCCCTATAGGTTTGGTCAGAATCAGCATGTCACCAGTCTTTGCATTCCTGTTTGTCAGTATCCTGTCCGGATGAATCAGTCCCGTAACAGAAAGCCCGTACTTGAACTCTTTATCATCGACGCTGTGGCCGCCCACCAATACCGCTCCGGCTTCATATATTTTTTCAAGTCCGCCGGCAAGGGTTTCTTTCAGAATATCTTCGGACAGCTCTCCTATAGGGAAACAGACGATATTCATGGCCGTTACCGGCCTCCCTCCCATTGCATATACATCGCTAAGAGAATTGGCTGCGGCTATCCGGCCGAATTCATATGGAGAATCTATGATGGGTGTGAAAAAATCGAGAGTCTGCACAAGTGCGGTTTCGGAATCCAGCCTGAAAACACCGGCATCATCAGATGTTTCCATTCCTACGAGAAGATCCGAATGCGCTTTTACAGGCAGGCTTTTTAATATATTATCCAGGACCCCCGGACCTATTTTAGCTGCTCAGCCCGAAGCCCGTACTTTTTCCGTCAGATTTGTTTTATTATCTTTTGCCATATTCGTCCTTCGTTTATCGTGGTTCGTGATTCGTCGTTTGTTGTCCTACCCACGCCTCGCACCTTTATTCGTTTTTCCCTTTAACCCTCGAATCCTTGAATCCGCAAACCTTTCTTTTTACTTTTCACTCTTCACAATTTTACATCGCGGCTGTCAAATACCGGTCCATCCTTACATACATGAAGATATTTACTCTCATCATTCGCTTCAACCGCACAGCCAAGACATGCGCCAAAGCCGCAAGCCATCACAGTCTCCAGGGAAATCTGACAAGCCACTCCGTAATATTCGGCAATGCCGGCAAGACATTTCATCATTCCTGATGGCCCGCATGCATAAATAACATCAGGCCGTGTTTTTTTCAGGGCCGCCTCAACCGGGCTTGTTACCACACATGTTTTCCCCTCGCTGCCGTCATCCGTGGTGATTGCAACTTCAAGGCCGAGACTTGTGAAATCATCTCTGCATAAAAGATCCTCTTTTGATCTAGCCCCAAGAAACACTTTTATGCTCGAGGCGGCAAAGCCTTTTTCTCCAACAAGATATGAGGAGAGAAAAACCAGCGGGGCAACCCCAATTCCTCCCGCAACGATAAAAACTCTCTCGTCCTTTTTTGGCAGGAAAAACCCATTCCCAAGAGGCCCCAATATATCAACGCTTTCGCCCTCCATGATCTCCGAAAGTATGCCGGTGCATTCCCCAACCACCCTGTAGAGAATTTCCACTCCTTTTTTACCTTCTATTATTCTGTAAATTGAAAAAGGGCGGCGTAAAAGAGGGGCGATCCTGTTATCGATTCTCAGCATGACAAACTGTCCGGGCTTGGCGCCATAAAAGGAATCGCTGCATTTTAAGCCCATTTTAAAATATCTGGAGCTTATTTTTTTGTTCCAAAGAACCTGTGCCTTTTCAAGAAACATATTCCCGTTTGGTCGTCTCTCGTCCTTCATTCTCATGCCCTTCACGCCTTATTGCTGTTACCCTCTCAAGGAATTGCGTTTTAATCCTATGACAGAAGCGAATCTTCCGGTATTCTTTTCTCCCCGGTAGGAAAAAAACAAATCCGTGTTGCATTTTGTGCAGATTTTACTCGAATAAATATTGTCATGCCTGACTCCTGAATCTAAAAGCTGATCTGTACTTATCTGCCAGAAATCAAAATGGTCGGAATATATTTTATACTTCCAGAACTTCTCCGGTATTTCCTTATCATAGTTGACAAATTCGGCACAGCAGGGCCCAAGAGAAGGGCTTATCCCCGCTACCAGATTCGATGGGTTGCAATTAAAACGCTCTTTCATGGCACTCACCGTGCAGCCTATAACATTTTTAATGCTCCCTCGCCAGCCGGAATGAACATTTGCAGCGACCTTCCTTACGGGATCATAAATGAGGACGGACTGACAATCTGCAACTTTAATGACAAGCATTTTATTATCAAGGTCGCTTATCATTGCATCGCCGGTTGGGAATAAGGAATTGTCATCTCCGTTCTCTGAAAGAATAACAACACCTGTGTCATGGACCTGCCTTGCAAAAATCAGTTCATTGTTATCCATACACATTGAAACAATTGCTCTGTTTTGTGCAACAACTTCGGGATCATCACCTACGCCGTTACTCACATTCAGACTCATGTAAGGCTCTTTGCTTATTCCGCCCTTTCTCGTAAATACACCATGCCCTAAATCAGGAAAAGAGATGAGATTCGGAAACTGTAAAAACAAAATGCCGTTTAATTTTGTTAAAATCAATTTTTTGATACCTTTTTATTTAGAACACTTCCGGATAACATTCTAACTGTGTCCATCCGGAAACAAAACATGGACTCTATTGCGTTTCCAATTCGGAAATAGGCAATTTTGGGCAAGCTCAAGGAAATCAAGGGATTGCGCGGAGGCATACGCGATGTACGCCGCACAAGAAATCCCGCAGATTGACACAGAGATCGCACAAA
>CAYODW010000124.1:0-4912 GCA_964402865.1 uncultured Desulfonema sp.
AATTTATAGCTGGGTTTCATTTTTTTTGATTTGATCATATTTTTCTCCATGTAAACTTTGACGGACTTGTTGGAGGTCTAAAATCCCGTCACTCCCGTAAAAACGGGAGTCCAGAATTGTTTTTCCCGCTGCTCTACTAATTTATATCAGATTTAATTTAAAAAAACATGCAATTTTTTATAGAGTCAGCAACGCATCCCGGATAAACAAAAATGATCAGGCTAAGCTCATGATCGAAGTCAAATGGAGTGATACGGACAGATGCCCGAACTTTTCTTTCCGTCCACACGTCTTCCGCCTTTCGAAGACAGAATGTTCGTCAATTTTTGTGGCGAATCCGCCAATCATTATGGCGGATGATCTTCTGTCTCTATTAACGCGCCTCTTGACTAATTCTGAATGATTCTGATAATATCCTATAATCATTAAAAATATGGTATCAAAGGAGAAAATGATGGGATCGATGGACGAGCATATATTAAAAACGGCGAAGGAGATAACTGTAAAATTCATTGAAACAGGAAGGATTTCTCCGGCAGGTTTTAATGAGGCATTCAAGTCTATTTACAGGGCCGTAGAAGAGGCTGTAAAAAGCACCGGTGCTGTTCCGGAGGAAGAGAAGAAATAGTTTGCCGGGCAAACTCTTGCCTGACTTAACTTGACAGGAGAGGCATATTGGCATAGAGATCAAACTTCTTTTTTCAGGAAAGATGAGGTTTTAAGAAAGCTATTTGTTATGGGCAGGAAAAACTTAATTTTCTTTTCGGTCTTGGCCCTTGTTGCGGCAGGTTTTGCCTGCTTCCTTTTTAATATTTTTTGGGGAAAAGCTGTTGTTTCCCTGTATTTTGCAGATGCCGATAACGCCTTCTTAAAATCCGAGCAGAGAAAGATTTCCCGTTCATCAGATCCTGTCGAATTCGGGAGGGCGATAATAGAATCCCTTATAAAGGGACCTGAAAGTGAGCTTGGAAGGACTATTCCGGAGGAGACGTTGCTAAAGACTTTTAATGTCGCAAAAGACGGGTCTGCGTACGCTGATTTTACTTCAGCAATACGGGACAAACATCCGGGCGGAAGCTCATCCGAGCTTTTGACGGTTTATTCGATTGTAAATTCTCTGTCTATGAATATTCCGGAGATCAAAAGAGTAAAAATATTAATAGAAGGGCGCGAATCAATGACACTTGCAGGGCATATGGATTTGCGGTCTCCGTTTAAAGTCAATTCGCTTGTGGTAAGATGAAAAAAAAAGACAGGATAAGCAGAATAAGAAATATCGGCATTATGGCTCACATTGATGCCGGGAAGACAACCGTGACCGAGCGGATACTTTATTATACAGGCCGCTCTCACAAGATGGGAGAGGTGCATGACGGTGAAGCCGTTATGGACTGGATGCCGGATGAGCAGGAGCGGGGCATTACAATTACTTCTGCGGTTACAGCGTGCCAGTGGAAAGGGACCGATATACAACTGATCGATACCCCCGGCCATGTCGATTTCACCATGGAGGTCGAGCGATCATTAAGAGTGCTTGACGGGGCAATAGGGGTTTTTTGCGCAGTTGGAGGTGTCGAACCCCAGTCTGAAACTGTCTGGAGGCAGGCTGACAAGTACCATGTTCCCAAGATAGCATTTGTGAATAAGATGGACAGAATCGGCGCAAGCTTTTTCGGGACTGTTGAGATGATGAAGGAAAGGCTCCATGCCAACCCTCTTATTATCCAGCTTCCTGTCGGCTCAGAAGATGACTTTGCCGGAGTGATTGATCTTGTCGGAATGAAACAGATAATCTGGGACGACGAAACTCTCGGCGCCACTTTTACAGAAAGAGACATTCCTTCCGGTCTTCTTGGTGAGGCGGAACAATACCGGGAAAAACTTATTGAGACACTTTCAGAGGTAGATGACGGAATAATGGAAGCCTATCTGTCTGAAACTGCAATAACGAATGAGCAGCTTGTTTCTGCCATACGAAAGGGAACCGTGAATCTGAAGCTTGTACCTGTACTATGCGGTTCCGCCCTCAGGAACAAAGGCATTCAGCCCTTGCTGGATGGTATTGCAAGCTTTCTTCCAAGTCCTCTTGATGTCCCTCCAGTTAAAGGCGTACATCCTGAAACAGGAGAACAACTTGAATTCGAGACAAAGGATAATGGCCCGCTTGCAGCGCTGATATTCAAGGTTGCAATGATGGAAGGGCGTAAGCTTTCCTTTGTCAGGGTTTACAGCGGAACCCTGAAATCGGGTGTGGACGTATATAATCCTTTCCGTAAAATAAAGGAAAAACTTTCCAGGATTTTAAGGATGCATGCCAACAAGAGGGACCGTATCGAAGAGGCCGGAGCAGGAAGCATCGTCGGTGTGGTCGGATTGAAAACCTCTTCAACGGGCGAAACCCTCTGTTCTGCTGAAAACCCGGTTTTACTGGAAAAAATAGAGTTCTATGAGCCCGTTATCTCTATTGCAATTGAGCCTAAAACACACAGTGATCAGGAAAAGCTTGAAGAAGTTTTATCAAAGTTCATTGATGAAGATCCGACATTAAGGGTCAGGAAGGATGAAGATACGGGACAGACTATTTTATCCGGAATGGGAGAGCTCCATCTCGAAATAATAATCAGCCGCATGACGCGGGAATTCAACACCATGGTAAATGTTGGAAGACCGCAGGTAGTTTACAGGGAAACCATAGCATGCGATTCAACCGGATCCGCTGTTTTTGACAGGGATATTGCAGGGCAGCGCCACTTCGGAGATGTGAGCCTGAGATTAAAACCGCTGAAGAGAGGAAGCGGCAACAGATTCAGGTCTGACCTGAAAGATAATATTATACCTCCTGCTTTTGTACCTTTTATTGAAAAAGGAATAAACGAGGCTTTTGATAGCGGAACTGTTATGGGATACCCGGTTGTTGATGTTGAAGCAGTTTTAACGGGGGGATCCTACCGGGAATCGATCGGAACGGAGCTATCTTATACGGTCAGTGCCGCTATGGCCTGCAAGGAAGCGTTCAAAAAGGGCGAACCCTTTCTGCTTGAGCCGATAATGGATGCCGAAGTATTTATCCCTGATTCTTTTATGGGCGATGTTATCGGGGATTTAAGTTCCCGCGGCGGAAAAATCGAATCGATAAATTCAAAGTCAGGAGTCCAGGTTATAAAAGCCATAGTGCCTCTTTCGCGAATGTTTGGTTATTCGACTTCGCTGAGATCGGCAACCCAGGGGCGGGGGACTTTTACGATGCAGTTCTCGCACTTCGACCGAAGTTAAAAAATTGCGGGTGGCGGGGCAGGGATGTTTTCTCAGGCTCTTTTTCTTTCTCTGTCTTTTCCATCTTTTTTATATCTTTCAGCATTTCTTCTATTTTAATCTTTCTGTCCTGATCGTCTGTCTCCTGCAAAGCCTTTCCAAAATGAAAACGGGCATTTTTAATATCTTCTTTGATTGTATAATATGAGCCGAGATAATAGTGTGCGTCTGCAAAATTGCCGGCTTTCCCGCTTGTTTCACCAAGGAAATATAATGCCTGGATATAGTAGGGGTATCTTTCGGTAATAGTTTTAAATATTTGTACCGCCTCTGTTAATTTACCTGTTTCAGCCTTTATACGTCCTGAAAAAAACAAGGCTTCCGAATCATCCGGAGCAAGGCTGATTGCGCCATCAAGTGTTTTTTCCGCTTCCATATAACGGCCATCCTGAAAATATGTTTTGCCAAGTTCCCTTAATATATCAGGATCAAAGGCTTTTTTCTCAAGAGCTTTTTTGAAATATTTTACAGCATTTATCCTGTTCCCTGTTTTTGAAAGGATCAGCCCATATCTGTAATTTGCTATTGGATCATCGGGGTAATTTGTTACATCCTGTCCAAACAGCCTTAATATATTCTCATCGTTGCCGTACATTACAATTAGTCTTGTATGGGCCTTATTAAAATTATCCTTGGAATAAGATAATCTCTTTTCCGAATGTTCCAGATTCTTTTCAACCCAGGATCCCAGGTAGCCTATACGTTCTTCCACGGCAGGATGTGTTGTAAGGTAGGCAGGAATCTCAGCCGAACCGAACCAGCGTTTGTCGCGTATTTTTTTCAGGACGGCAACGATTCCTTCTCCGGTGTATCCTGCTTTTTTAAGATAATCGAGACCTATCTGGTCTGCCTGCATTTCATCCTCACGGCTGTAGGCAAGTGAGAGTGACTGGCCGGCAGCCGCAGAACCTATTGTTAAAGCGCGCGAAGCTGCATCAGCCCCTCCTTTTGCTCCAAGGAGTATGCCTGCCGCCATTCCGGCGAGAGTGGCTATTTGAATTTTTTTTGATCTTTCAAGCCTGTCTGAGAGATGACGGCATACTACATGAGAAATTTCATGTGCTATTATGCCTGATAGTTCTTCTTCATCTTCCATTGCTTTAAAAAGACCGCTGTGAATAAAGATATGACCCCCGGGACCTGCAAATGCGTTGTAATTTTCATCTTTAACTATATGAAACCGATAGACAAAAGGCTGAGGGGGAGCAGCGGCCAGTATTTTGGCGCCGATATCCCCAACATATTTCAAGAGAATCGGATCATCAATAAGTTCATAATGTTTTATAACTGCCTTCATAAATTCACGGGAAAGTTCTTCCTCCTCTTTAACGGACAGGCAAAAAGCTTTTCCTGGAAATAAAAGACTTAAATATGAGGCTGTTATGATGTAAATTAAAATATGTTTAATTATGGTTTTCATATATTCCGTTTTTTATTTATATATTCTTTCAAAGCATGAAGTTTTATGTTAGAGAGCTTGCATTATGGCACATATTATAAGCATAGCCAACCAAAAAGGTGGGGTTGGAAAAACAACCACAGCAGTGAACTTATCTGCATCGCTTGCGATTTCAGAGAAAAGGACCCTCCTTGTTGACTG
>CAYODW010000125.1:0-4841 GCA_964402865.1 uncultured Desulfonema sp.
GCTTGTTTCCGCTCTTTCCGGAAGACTGGCAATGATGCGTGAGATAACCGTTGAACTTAATGTTGATGCTGCCCAGGTAGTTGTTAACACAAACCCTTTTTTGCTTGAAACACTGGTCTGGTTTTGTCTTGATTTTGCAATGAATGCCGCCGGAGATGAAAAGAAAATAGGTGTTTCTGTGGAAAGGTTTCAGAACAAAGCAATTATCAGATTCTCCGGGTTAAAGGGACTTTCCGGAATTCCATCGGAGAAGTTCCCGGAAGAACGTGAGAAAGCTCTTCTTTTATCCCTTAACGCAACGGCAGCCGTTGATCCGGCTGCAGGAGAGATTATTATCTCCTTTGCATCTTAAATCTCTTCTCTGATTTTTGCGAGTGTTGATTCAACCAGATCTCTTATTTCTTTCAGTCTCTGTTCGGTCATAGCCTCGAATCTAAGCACAAGAGCAGGTTGGGTGTTGGATGCCCGCACAAGTCCCCATCCGTCTTCAAACAGCACTCTTACTCCATCGATATCGATTACTCCGTAACTTTTTCTGAAAAAATCCGTAACTTTTTTAACCAGAGCAAATTTCTTGTCGTCCGGACATTCAACCCTTATTTCGGGCGTTGAATACGTTTTCGGAACATCGGATAAAAGCTCTGAAATTTTCTTTCCCGTATTTGCGATTATTTCAAGGAGCCTGCATGATGCATAGACTGCATCGTCAAAGCCGAAATAGCGGTCTGCAAAGAACATGTGGCCGCTCATCTCTCCGGCAAGTTCGGCTTTTTCTTCCTTCATTTTTTTCTTTATGAGAGAATGACCGGTTTTCCACATGATTGCGCGGCCCCCGTGCTTTTCGATATCGTCGTACATTGTCTTTGAGCATTTGACTTCGGATATGAAAGTTGCGCCCGGCTTTCTTGACAGGATTTCCCTTGAAAAAATAATCATAAGCTGGTCACCGAAAACAATATTGCCCTTTTCGTCTATAACCCCGATGCGGTCGCCGTCTCCGTCGTAACCGATACCAATGTCCAGACCTTTTTCCCTGACCAGCGCTATCAGGTCTTTCATATTCTTTAAAACCGTCGGGTCGGCTTCATGATTGGGAAAAGTGCCGTCCATGTCACAATAAAGATCATGAACTTCACATCCGAGACTTTTTAAAACCGGAACAGCAATTACACCGGATGTTCCGTTTCCCGCGTCAATTCCGATTTTAAGAGGCCTTGATATCGATATGTTTTTATTAAGAAACTCCTTATAGGGCGTAATCACATCGGCAAATGAGCAGGAGCCTTTTCCTGATGAAAAAGCTTTTTTATTTATGATTCCGAGTATTTCAAGCAGTTCACTGCCGTGCAGTGAATCGGAGCCGATACAGACTTTAAATCCGTTATATTGAGGAGGATTGTGGCTCGCGGTAACCATTACAGCCCCTTCCTGCGAAAGATGCTGTATTGAAAAATAAAGGACCGGGGTGGGGCAGATTCCGATATCAATAACATCACAGCCGGTTGACAACAGTCCTTCAATAACCATTTCCGAATATCTGTCCGAAGTAATCCGGCAGTCGCGCCCGACGGTCAGCTTTGATTTGCCTCGCTCAAGAAGGTAGGTGCCGATCCCTTTTCCAATCAATATTACATCTTCCTCTGTAAGGTCCTTACCGGTTATGCCTCTTATATCATATTCTCTAAAGATTCCTGGATTCATGGCGATGCCTCCTTTCTTTATAGCCCGATTAATACACTGACTATTCCTATTATTAAGCAGTACGGTGAAAAATAATGGAGCCGTCCTTTCTTTACAATGTAAAAAAGGAAATTGAGCGCAAAATATCCTGCAATACAGGAGACAATAGCGCCTGTAACAGCAGTTTTTACCGGAACATATACACTGCCGGAAAGATCACCGAAGCTCAGTAATGATGCTCCGAGTATAGCCGGTATTGAAAGAAGAAACGAATATCTTGCCGCTGTTTCTTGATTTAATCCAAGAAACAAACCGGTTGCTATAGTCGTACCTGACCGGGATAATCCTGGAATTATTGCAAGGCCCTGCGATATTCCTATGATGAGAGAATCCCTTATGGAAAAAAGTGAAGACTCCTTTTTTGAGCTTTTCACAAAGAGTGTGAAAAATAAAATAATGCCGGTCAAAATAAGCATCACGCCGGCAATTATAACGGAAGAAAATAGCCGGTCTGCAATTTTGTGAAAAAGAAATCCGATTATGGCTGTCGGAATTGATCCTGTAATAATCAATAAGGCTATCTTTAAGTCGGAATCTTCATTTGCGCCGGCAAAAGAACCGGTTTTAAAGATCATTTTACAATAACATAAAACTGAATGAATGATAGCATAAATATCCTTCCGGAAATAGATGAAGACGGCAACAAGCGTGCCCAGATGGACGCTTATGTCAAAAAAGAGTTCTGCCTCTTTCAGTCCGAAAAGATGTTGAAAAAGAACAAGATGTCCCGAGCTGCTGACAGGCAGAAATTCCGTCAAACCCTGGATTACTCCCAGAGTTATCGCTTGTAAAATATTCATATCAATTATTTATTCCCGTCGAGACTTTTGAAAAACTCGCAAAAAGTAATCGTTCAGAAGGCAAAGTAAAAAGCTAATTATGCAAGGCGCGCAAGTCTTGAGGAATGAAGCGTACTTTTCGTACGCTGCAATGATGAAAGATGTAGCGCAACACAGCAGAATGACTTTTTACAAAGCCGTTATCCTTTCAATACGGCCATCGGTCTTAGCTTCGCCACCATTTTCGAGATGCCTGCTCCGTGAACAACTCCGACTACCTGTGAAACATCTTTGTAAGCTTCAGGCATCTCTTCACCAAGCGTTGACCGTCCGGTCCACCTGACGTATATTCCCTTATCTTCGAGTTCACGCTGTATAGATCTCCCCCTGCTTTTTTTAAGAGCCGCTGTCCTGCTTAAGACACGCCCGGCGCCATGACATGTTGATCCGAAGGTCTCTTCCATCGCTTTTTCCGTTCCGGCTAGAACATAAGAAGCCCTTCCCATATCTCCGGGGACAAGTATGGGCTGGCCGACAGACCTGTATTTTTCACAGATGGCCTCATGTCCGGGAGGAAAGGCCCTTGTGGCGCCCTTTCTATGAACGCAGACTGTGCGTTTCTTTCCGTCAATCATATGCGTTTCTTTTTTTGCTATATTGTGACAGACATCATAAACAAGATTCATGCCCAGGTTTCGCGGCCCAATTCCAAGAACACGCTGAAAGATTTCGCGGGTCCTGTGCATAAGTATCTGCCTGTTTGCCCAGGCGTAGTTGGCTGCACATGCCATTGCATTAAAGTAGCGCTTACCGGCGTCAGACTGGATCATTGAACAGGCAAGCTGCCTGTCCGGAAGCTCGAATCCGAGCTTATTACTGTTTTTTGTCATATATGCCAGGAAATCATCACATATCTGATATCCCAATCCTCTTGAACCGGAATGGAGGATGAGAGTTGCCTGTCCCTCAAAAAGTCCGAATATACGGGCGACATCCGGATCATATATTTTTTCAACCATGCCTATTTCAACAAAATGATTACCTGAACCAAGGGTTCCAAGCTGCCTTAAACCTCTTTCAAGCGCTTTGTCGCTTAACGTGTCAGGATCGGCATTTTGCATGCAACCGAAATCTTCCGTGTTCTCTACATCGGATTCCTGGCCAAGTCCCTGCCTCAATGCCCATCTGCTCCCCTCTTTTAAAACTTTTCTTTCTTCCGAATATGTCAGTTTTATTGATCCGGTTGATCCCACACCGGACGGTATATCGCGGTGCATGGCATTGACAAGCTCTTCAAGTTTTCCGCTAATATCTTTTCCGGTAAGAAGGGTTGAAGCAAGGCGTACACCACAGTTTATATCGTATCCAACTCCACCCGGAGATATAATCCCCGTTTCCCAGTCAAATGCCGCAACACCTCCTATCGGAAAACCGTAACCCCAGTGGATATCAGGCATTGCAAGGGATGCTCGTATTATTCCAGGAAGCGTTGCCACGTTTGCAACCTGTTTTACCGCCTCTTCCTGCTTTATGCTTTCAAGCATTTCACTGTCGGCAAATATGATTCCTGGAACACGCATCTGTCCCGTTTTTGGAACCTCCCACCGGTATTCGTCTATTTTTCTCAATTCCATAAAATTGGTTCACTTATTATTTGATGGTTTCGTACAAAGTTCGAATTACACATCAAATATTATTCTTGCTTTCCATTCAGAATTTTTTTCTTCAACTCTGATCTGATGATAAGTTACAGCTTTCAATTCGCTTTTTATCAAATGGCGACCGGGATCAAAATGGTCAAATTTTATATTTGCCGAGAGCGCATATTCTGACAGGGATGTTATATTTATTATCTTAACAAGCTGTCCCTTTCCTGTCCAGCGATATAAAAGCTCTCTTAACCAGTTTACCATGAGATCCGGCCGGTCTTGTCCCGCAACATTCAGGGTCGTTTCCGACAGGGCATTTAAGCGGTTTGTGTCCGTTATTACGTCAAACATCGCATAACCCGCATTCTCGAAGAGCTCCTTCATGCCAGAACCGTAAACCTCTATTCCCAGATCGGCTGTATGGTCTATAAGCTTGTAATTCATAATTTAGATTAATATTCTTAATGGCTGAAGAAACTTATTCAAGGGTTCAAGCTGTTTTTCACTTGAACCCTCGAACCCCTGTCTCGGTTCAAGCCGTTTAGGCGCAATCCTTGAATCCTCTTCTATTTTTACAAAGCCGTCATAGTGCCGGTTTTTTTTGTGCTATACCCCCCTAATGCCTCAACGCGCTTTTTAAAATCCGCCGTGTTTATTGTTTCAAGAAGAATTT
>CAYODW010000126.1:0-4529 GCA_964402865.1 uncultured Desulfonema sp.
GAAAGCGTCCGCCTTTTTTATTTCCCGATGTGGGGAATGATGTGGGGACAAAAAAAAGGGCTTAGAGGTTAACGTCTCTAAGCCCTTGATTTGTTTGGCTCCCCAGCACGGACTCGAACCGCGGACCCAGTGGTTAACAGCCACTTGCTCTACCGACTGAGCTACTGGGGATCAGTCTTCGAAAGGATTGTTTGTTTATTAGAGATCACACGCAAAGTCAAGAAATAATTTTTCATTTATATTTGGCTTATTCTATTGTTTTTTGTCAATTAACAGGGGTGTTATGTTACTGTCCGAAACTTAAAGTTACAGTTATTATTCCATTTTTTCCGTCTGCTGAAGGCGGCATCTTCAATTTGAGAAGTTCACGGCTGATGCAGGTCATAACCGGATTGCTTTTCAAATCGTCCCTTTCAACAGAGATCCTGACAATTGCGCCTGTTGAGTCAACATCAATTTTTACGACTATTTTACCTTTATTTTTCAAAAGATTGCGAGCTTCTTTATTATAACAGCCTTGAACCGGATTCATTTGCCCTTCAATTAATCTTTTGACGATTTCTTTTGATAACCCGCTTGAAACAATGATTTTTTCCAGACGGATCATTGCCGGTTCCTTATCCTTTTCATTCTTATCCTCTTTTGAAACTATTGCTTCCTGCACCGGTCCGGAAAGCGCCGGCAGGCTCATCCTCATCTGCCTGCTGTATTGCGCCATACCTTTACCCCCAACAGCCAGATCAGAAACTCCCTGGGGTAACGGCAGGGGCTGTGTAACAGTTGTCGCCTGCCCGTTTTTCAGGCGCACCTCGGAGTCAATCGCTACAAATGATGTATATTCGGTTAGAAGATTATATTTCAACCCGAGATCGGTCACTTCACTTATTCTCTTATCATCAGGACTCAAAAGATTATAATCGGAAAGATGGGCTATGCGATGCCGTGCCCAGAGATATCGCAGAGCGCTGTTCGCGGGAACCGGTTTGACTTTTTCCACTTCAATTTCTTCCCTGAATTTCTCATTACCGGCAAATCCTGTCAGAATAATCTTACCATGCGCCTTGCCGCGCCATTTTCCGAAAACTATTACAGGCCTTTCAGCAAGTACATCCGGGATTCCCGGAGGTTCCACATCATATATGTCAAACTGCTCATGCCCCATTCTAATTCCCGTTAAAACAGGCTTCTGGATAAGCATGCGCAATCTTTCAGCCTCTTTTTGCGCTTCTTCAGGTTTTGTCACTATAAAAGGTTCACCCATACCGGCCCTTGCCATTCCTTCGATCAAAAAACGGTTCACGCTTGAACCTATCCCGAAAGGAAACATGTTGGCCTTTCCCAGGGAATTCCGGATGAGATCAAAAGCCTCCTTCTCAACACTGACATATCCATCGGTTGCAATGATCACATTGCGCGAAAAGCCTTCGCTCTTTGGCAGAGATAATGCCTTTTTAAGAGCAGGAAGTAATTCCGTTCCGCCGCCTCCCTGCTGATGTTCAATTAAATAGATGGCTTTTTGAATATTATCGACTGTGGCCGGTAATGACTGTTCGGCCATCAGGGATGATCCTCCGGAGAAGAGAAGGATGTTGAACAGATCATAAGGCCTCAGTTTCCCGATTAAATCCTTTAATAATTTTTTCGATATATCGAGCGGAAACCCATGCATTGATCCTGAAACATCCACGATAAAAATATATTCGCGCGGAGGGATCTGGCTTTCCAATACTCTTTTCTGAGGCTGAAGCATAAGCAGGAAAAAGTTTTCATCTTCCCCCTCAAATAAGAGCAGTCCCGACTCAATCTTTCCGCCTGACAGCCTGTACCTCAATATAAAATCCCGGTTGCCGCCGGACCGCTCGGCCGAATCAAGTTTTACGGCCGCATTGTTCGGTCCTTCATAACTAATATTAACCTTATGCGATGAACAGGTAATCTCCTTGATCGGCAAACCCGCTGCAAGCTGGATCGAGATATCAAAGTTATAAGTCGGCAGCTCGCCCTGCCGAAGAAAAGGATTTGATATCCATTTTTCAGAAGCAGGCGCACCTTCTGCAGGCCGGTTGGAGTAGCGCGGCCCGACTACGTTAGGATACGCGAATTCATACAGGCCTTCCTCAGGCGCCAGAAGCTCGGTATATTTCAATTCAACGGTAATAACATCACCGGGCAGGATATTGGCCACATTCATCTGAAAAACATTCGGTCTCTGCTGCTCAAGCAAAGAGGCGCTCTTCCCGTCCTGCTTTGCCTGTTCATAAGCCTTCCGTGCGTCATCGCGTTTACGGATATCGGCAATGATAACCCTCTCTCCGATTGTCATTTTCATTCCGTACACAGCCGCTTTCGTTGAAGCCGGAAATACATAGATCGCTTCCAGCGGCTTGCGACCCTCGTTTTTGTATATCTGTGTCACAACCACATCCGCGATTACCCCGGCGATATTCACCTTTGCCGTGGTCGATTTTAAAGGCAGCCGGTCGATTTCCGGATCATCACTTTTTACAAAAAAATAGGGTGACAGAGTCTTGTCCGTCCCCTCTCCCCTCTCCGCATAAGCCATGGTAACAAAGATCAAAAAGATGCTGATTAATAAAAAAGCCGCTGTTGTTTTTTTCTTTTGCATGTTTTTCCCTCCTTTTTTGAATTTACTGCTTTTGTCATGATAGACAAATGCATCCCAAAAAAGTTCCATAATTTTTTTAGGACAAAAAAAGATGTGGGATATGGAAGTTTGGGTTGGAAGATGGAAGTTGGGAGATGGTTGTACGGGTTTGATTTTATCAGTCTGATAAAATAATCCGGATGCGAACCTGCACTGGTTCCATGGATTGGCCGGGATCACCTTCAACAGGTGTTTGAATTTTTCCTAATTCAGCTAATTTTTCGATAAGTTTCCGATAATTCTGATCCGGGATTTCAATTAAAAGATATTCCGGTTGGCCGGTCTCATTATTTATATCTGTTTTTAATATACTGCCGCCCGCGTTTTTAATATGCTCCCCGATATCCGGTAAAGGCCCTTTCCGATAAACAACCGGCTTCTCTTTCGTTACATATAACTTTTCGACCGGCAGGACCTCATCCTTGCTTTTTACTTCAGCAGCACCCGCTTTTGTACGGGCCTGAAGTCTTACCGGCGCAGGCAAAGTTGTCTCTTTTTTTTCCTGATTTTCAGAATAAAATTTTGCATCCTCTTTTCTTTCGGAGGATAAACTCTCTTTTTCACTGGACGGCTCAAGCAGAAGCACAATCTGAAGCGGTTCACTTATTTTATAGGTTGCGGTTTCCCGCACTGATGCTGGTTCGCTCCTCTGATAATCCTGCTTTAAAAGCTCCTGCTTTTTCCGGGGTTCCGGCATGTTTTTATCAGAAACGGCTTTTGTTTCAGATGGCTTAATAACCGCCACGGCAGGCGCATTTTCATTTGGTTGAATTCCGCCTGCAGCTTTTTCATCCTTTAAGCCCATCTGGCTTTTTAAAGGCGTCTTTAATGGTATCTTTGGAGATATCACAGGTGGAACGATATGAAAGATGAAGAAGGCTATAACTACAGCAGTTGCAAGGGTTGCAAGCTCAACAGGAATTCTGAATTTATCCGGTGTAAATAAAAAGGATTTAATTTTTTGAAACCATGAATCTTTTTTTATGCGCCCGTGCAGGCTTTCGAGAAAATCATCAGGCGCCTTAACCGTATTCAGCGAACCCATTTCCCGGACAACCGCCTTCATCGATTCAAATTCATCCCTGCAATCCCCGCATAGTAAAAGATGATCTTTAACAAGAGCTTCCTGCTCTTTGTCAAGCTGACCATCCAAATACTCCGAAAGGAGCTCTTTAATGCGGGAACAATTCATCCTTTAATTATACTCCTCAGTTTTTCGCGCAAGATAAGCCTGGCGCGCGCAAGTTTGGATTTCACAGTGCCGGACCTGTGACCGGTAATTTTTATAATCTCGTCGTAAGAAAGCCCTTCGATGTCGCGTAAAATCACCACCAGTTTCTGCTCCGCAGGCAATGAGTCGATCGCCTTCTGGATAATTTTCACCTTCTCCTTTTCTTCAAGCGCAAGAAGCGGTGATCCGCTTTCATCCTCAATCTCTCTTTCCTGATTTTCGCCTTCCTGATTATATGGATTATGCAATGAAACTTTTTTGCTGCGATACCTGTATTCCAACGATTTTAATCTGTTTTTACAAGTATTGCCGGCAATCGTGTAAAGCCAGGTTAAAAAGGAAGCCTCACCCCTGAAGGAATGCAGATTTTTATAAACCTTTATGAAAATCTCCTGAGCTGTATCGCAGGCTTCCTGGTAATCACCAAGGGAGCGGTAGCACAGGTTAAAGATCCTGTCCTTATACCGCAAAACAAGTCGATCAAAAGCACTGGTATTCCCTGACTTAAAGGCGGAAATCAGATCGGCGTCCGGATCTTTCTCAAAAATTTGTTTTTTATTTTGATCTTCTGCAGTGCTCATATACTTTAGACAATTTATACTGCTAAATGTTCCCAAAGTAAATGACAGATTA
>CAYODW010000127.1:0-4435 GCA_964402865.1 uncultured Desulfonema sp.
CGATAGATCTTATCGTAAAGCGCTCGGATAACTGTTCAAATTCCGGTCCGTAACCAATAACTGTGTGAAAAACGAATTTGGAATCTTTCGCCAAATATGAGGTGATGAAACGCGTGGAACAAAACAATCCGCAGACCCCGCTTACCAGAATCGATCTTCATGTTCACTCCCGATTTTAAAAGCGCGCTTCCCTGTGGGTGCTGCAAAAGATCGGATGACCCAAAGCGGTTATGACTGCCGCATATTAATCGAACGCAAGCTCAAAGACAATCGGTCTTTCGTAACTCCAGCATCATAATTTTATATAATTTAATATAATTTGAATAAAAAACTAATAAAAAGCTAATAATGAAACCTTATTGTTTTCTTGCTGATTAATTGAAATTCCCCGCCGCAATCGGCCTGTGGCGGATTGCGGCAGAATCGACCGCAGGGAATATTGTCTGATTAAAATTTATCTCCCGGTTCGGTTCATGCACCTGAAAAGGCAGCTGAAAAATAATAAAGTGTAGCTCTTGGCGCAAAAGAAGAAAAAAATATTCGTTCTGGATACCAATGTGATTCTGCATGACAGTTCATGCATCAGTCAGTTCATGGAACATGACATTGTGCTGCCCATAACTGTTCTGGAAGAACTGGACCAGTTTAAAAAGGGCAACGGTACGCTGAATTATCACGCCAGGGAATTCTTAAGATCACTCGATTCCATCAGCGGAGATAAACTCTTCGGCAGAGGAGTGTGTATCGGCCCCGGACACGGCAAAATCAGCGTACGTCTGGAGCAGGATTTCCATGAGGATTTGAAGCAGAATTTTCCGGTTCAGAACCCTGACCATCATATACTGAATATTGCCTACCAGATTGCAAAAGAACATCCCGCAAAACAGGTGATTCTGATCAGCAAGGATGTCAACCTCCGGATGAAGGCAAAAGCCGTCGGCATGACGGCGCAGAATTATACCAGCGATCAGGTGAAGGATATTTCTACGGTGTACAAGGGCAGCCGTATAAAGGAAAATATTTCTCAGGAGGTTATCGAACAGTTTTTTCGTGCTCCTTTCGAAGCAAAGCCCTCATCGCTTGATTTGAAAGAAGCCTTGCAGTCAAATGAATATCTGATCATCCGAAATGGGAAAAAATCCGTTCTGGGAGTATTTGACCCGGTTCTTGAAAAAATCCGTCGTGTGAACAAGAGCAATGTGTATGGGATAATGCCGAGAAATGCTGAACAAACCTTTGCGGCGGATGCTCTTATGAATCCGCATATCAGGCTGGTGAGCCTCTCCGGCAAGGCCGGAACAGGCAAGACACTCCTGGCGCTGAGTGCGGCATTGGAAGCGCGAAGGCAGTACCGTCAGATTTTTATTTCGCGCCCGGTTGTGCCGTTAAGCAACAAAGATCTCGGATATCTTCCCGGAGACATCAGATCAAAGCTCGATCCCTATATGCAGCCCCTGTACGATAATCTGGCCGTCATACAAAACCAGTTTCCGCAGGCAGGTCCTAATCATAAGCAGATCATAGATTTACTCGATTCGGATAAGCTCGTGATTTCACCGCTGGCATATATCCGCGGCAGAAGCCTGGTAAAAATTTTTTTTATCGTGGACGAAGCTCAGAATCTGACGCCGCATGAAGTAAAAACCATCATCACCCGCGCCGGAGAAGGGACAAAAATCGTTTTTACCGGAGATGTTTTTCAAATTGACCATCCATATCTGGACAGTCAATCCAATGGGCTGAGTTATCTCATCGAGAATATGCAGGGGCAGAAGATTTATGCTCACATCAATCTGGAAAAAGGCGAACGCTCAGAACTGGCAGAACTGGCGACTCATCTTTTGTAACTCATGAAAGGATAAAAATGGCTTTGAAAATAGTTAATGATGCCGCGATCCAAGTATTTGACGATCAGAATTCCAACTGCTTTCCCGGATATGTAAACGAACTGCTCGATATTTTAGGGATTGAATCGGTGACGGACGACAAATTTATTCAGTCCCTTCCCTTCTCTCTCAATGATGTGACAGCGGGGGTAGAGAATGAACTTCAGACAGCGGTGATCGGGAAAAAAGAGGATGTTGATTTTCCCGTGACCGTAGAGAACTCCCGTTACTACCGGAACCTTGTCAGGCGCGCGGAATCCGGCGATATGCCCCGCAGCACTGTTTCAAAGATTGAAAAGTATCTTAATAACAATTCCGGAGATATCTGGGAAAACAGTTGGGTCAGGTTCCCGGCATCGGCTATAGGCCAGTATGCTACTTCAGTGTTTGCAAGGGATCTGCTGTCAGATAAAAAAAATTCCGGAAGCCCGAAGAGATGCGATGTGAATAAGTTCGTATTCTCGGAAAACAAAGAAAGGTTTTTCAGAATTCCCATCAGTTATTTATTGAAACTGGCTTTGGCAGAAGCCGTCGGCATGGATTCCGACCTCCATCCGGCAGTAAAAAGAACCGCTGAAAAGGTCATGGAGCATTTTTTAAATGATAACACCTCGCCGGAAACATTTTCTTTTTATCCGTCACACCTGAAATTCAAACAAGGGAAAGGCGTTGTTGACGAAACGCTGAAACGGTTTCTGCTGACGCAGTGTCTCATCCTGTTTGCCAACAAAAAATTCCGGCTTATTGAAAACGGTCAGAGAGCAGTGGTTTATTTTGCGCCTCATCCGCATACAAGACAGAAGCATCTGAACGATCTGATTTCCGATTCATTTTACCGGGAACTTTTTATGAGTCCCTGCCTTTCAGGGTGGGACAAAGGCGAGGTCAAACACGGCTATATGAACCTTTGTCATATGGTATTGTCCCGAAGTCAGCTAAATGCAGTTGCCAAACTCAGGGAAGCCGGGATCATCTCCCGGAATCTGGTCGTGCTTCCCAACATTTCAAACATAAGTCTTGCAAATAACGGCACGCATATCAGTCTTGGAAGCCGCAAACTCACGCAATTATTAGGCAACAGGAGTTCGGGGTTCGGAGCGAATCATGAAAAATATATCGGTGATCTCGCAATCAAAATCATAGAACATTTTCTGCCCCTGTTTGTAGCCACATACAGCGCCGCGCCTTACCGTATGGATTACCGGTATTTCCATCCTGAAACCGCATTGGGCTTTCTGCCTCATGAGCTTGATTTTACGCATCTCCGCATGTTGTGGCGCAGATGGAAAAAGAAAGCGCGGCTGTCAATTTTCGGGATTACTGTTACGCCCTTCGGCCCCGAATGGCTGGATTGCCAAATGAGCCGGCTGATGGGGCTTAAAGGTGATTTTATAAATGATTTCAGGTTAATTGATTATCCTGTTTCGCTGCTGAGCTCCGCTGAAAGCCCGGGACTTGACGGTATGCCCGAAAACGACAAGCGCCTGAAAAAGGACCTTGCCGACATGGGCATATTCGATACGGCGATGCCGATGTATCTGCTTTACCGGCTTCGGGAACATGCCGCCAAGGGGTTTTCAGGTTTTGAGGGCAGATATTACAGCCTGTTTGAAAATTTTACTCAAGATATGGGACATGCGGTATCATTGCAGGCTTTGATTACGGCATTGGCATTCAAGTATATTCTGAAAGGTGAAATAACACATTTTCATATTCCGGACCAACCCTTTGTCGAAAGCGAACGCAGGCAGATATTTTTCGGCTCTGCCATCGGTATTCCCACTTTTTTTATTCATAAAGACACAAAGAATCTTCTGATGGCAAAAATTTTGAAAAAAACAAAAAAAATACGCCCCAGCAACAGGTATAAAGGATATCTCCGTGTCTACAATATAGAGTACCGCCGGGCGCTCATTGAAATATTGAAAGAAGACGCGTCGGACTTAATCGAGATGATGCGTCTGGGAGAGACCATAAGAGACCTTCTGGAAAGAACCGAAAACCCCGCCTTTTCCACTGCCGGAAAGCTCACACGTGGAATTTTGGCGCAAACCGGCGCGTCTTCTCCCATGAAACTTTCCGGTGATGAGTTCAATATGGCGGCAGAGCAGTATTACAGGGATATTTTACGCAAACGCCATATCTGTGAGGCGTTCGGAACATTGGAAGAGGATGTTAAAAAACTCGAAGGATATGCAATTCTTGGGAGGTATGAATGCAATAAAGCGCTCAGTTCGATTTTGAAGGAAAGAAATGTGTCTCAGTTTTTGGAATCCGTAAAAATCGGGATCCTGGAAGAAACGGTACCCGTAGACGAGTTGAAAACCCTGATTCGGATCATCCTTCTATCCGTTTATACGGACATGAAAGTTCTTTAAGCAAGGAATGGACAATAATGATAAAACATCAGTATATCGAACGCACGACATCCGGGGTTAAAACAGAAACTCTGTATCATGACTGCATTGTGAACCTGATTTATTCTCAGGCTCTAGAAAACACCCCTTTTTTATTCAAGACTCTCACATCTTCAAGGTTCTCGAAATTTC
>CAYODW010000128.1:0-3187 GCA_964402865.1 uncultured Desulfonema sp.
TTTCTGTTTTATTCGGTGAATGGTTGATAGTGAATAGTCGTCAGTGAAAAACTTAACAATATGAATGCTTTTTAGACTGAAGACTATTAGTTGCTTAATCCTTTCGCCTCATGCCTTCTGCCTTTCGTCTCGTGCCTCACGCCTTTCGCCTATTTAAAAATATCATAAATTGCCCTGACCTGACTGCATAATAATTCAAACTGCTGCGGATAAAGGGACTGTGCCCCGTCGCTCATAGCCTTTTCCGGAATGTGATGCACTTCAACCATCAGACCGTGAGCATCTGCTGCAATAGCAGCGCGACTCAATGGTATAACCTGGTCTCTGCGGCCTGCGGCATGGCTCGGATCAACAATTATCGGAAGGTGGCTCTCTTTTCTCACTACAGGGATTGCTGAAAGGTCGAGCGTGTTGCGACTGTGATGTGAAAAGGTTCTGACACCTCTTTCGCATAAAACCACTTTTGAATTTCCGCCTTCAAGAATGTATTCTGCGGCCATCAGAAATTCTTCTATCGTGGCCGCCATTCCGCGTTTGAGAAGAACAGGTCTTGACGACTTTCCTGCACGCCGGAGAAGGCTGAAATTCTGCATGTTACGGGCTCCGATCTGCACCATGTCCGCATAATCTTCGACCATATCAAAATGCTCGAAATCCATTACTTCGGTCACAACCGGCAAATCGGTCGTTTCGCGGACCTCGGCAAGTATTTTAAGTCCTTCCTCGCCGAGCCCCTGGAAAGAATATGGTGAAGTCCTGGGCTTGAAAGCGCCTCCCCTGAAGATATGCGCTCCGGCTTTTTTGACATGCCCTGCTATCGTAAGAGCCTGCTCCTTGCTTTCAATAGCGCAGGGACCGGCAATTATCGCAATATGTCCGTTTCCGACAGGCACATCCCCGACATAAACGACGGTTCCTTCCGGTTGAATTTCTCGGCTGACAAGCTTGTAAGGCTTTGTAACCGGAATCGCATCTTTTACTCCGGAAAGCCCGACCACAACTGATGGATCGACTGGCCCCTTGTTATGCAATATCCCGATTGAAACCCTGTCTCCGCCGGGAATCGGACGAGCCGTATATCCCCTTGCCTCAATGGCTGCTACAACCGCATCGACCTCTTCCCTGGTTGCCTTTTTATCCATTACTACCAGCATCTATATATCCTCCTTAAGAATCGTGGTTCGTGATTCGTCGTTCGTTTTTTTGATCTGCTATTTACGATCTACGAACCACGATTCACGATCTTTCCTCTGCCCATTTTATTGTTTCCACAAAAACAAAAAAGGATCGCGAGCTTTTTCGGTCTGCCCGCAATCCTTATTTATTCTGAAATACCGGTCAATTATTAAATAATGAAATCCTCGGCAAACCCCTCCCCGATGTTTTTCCATCGCCAGCACCAGTAAAAATTCTGAATTATGGAATCAATAAGAGTCATTTGCCTTAAATCCCGTCCTTTAATCCTTCTTGATTGAAGCTACCGGAATTGCCTTCCGATTGTCAAGAGATATTTCGGATTTAAAATTTTTTGATCATCTGTTCATACTTCCCTGAATATAACCTTCGAGATCCATTGAAACGTAAAGATATCCAGCCTTTTTCATTTTCCCGACCACCGATTTTCTCATTTTCTCCTTTATAATTCTCTCAAATTCTTCCCTTGCCAGTTCAATTCTTGCAAGAGTTCCGTGATGCCTGACACGGCAGGCTCCAAAACCGAGATCTGCCAGGGCATATTCAGCTTCTTCAATCATTTTAAGACTTTCTTTGGTGACGGGTGTGCCGTAGGGTATCCTTGTTGCAAGACAGGCCATAGCCGGCTTGTTCCAAGTTCCAAGACGCATTTTTTTTGATAAAAACCTGATCTCCTGCTTAGAAAGTCCGGCCTCAACCATCGGAGCTGCTATCCCCAGCTCTGCGGCGGCTGAAAAACCGGGACGAAAATCCTTCAGATCATCGGTATTTGCGCCATGAACAAGAACTCTTATTCTTTTTTTTGATGCAGCTTTCATCATCATGGGAAAAAGATTCGTTTTGCATACATAGCACCTGTCCCTGTTGTTTGCGGTAAATTCGGGAATCTTCAATTCGTTTGTTTCGATTATTACATGCTCAATTCCGTGCTTTTTCGCAAAATTCACTGCGAGATCCGTTTCTCTTGCAGGATGAATCTGAGATTTTGCGGTAATCGCAATAACATTTCTTTTTAAGACCTTATGTGCAACGGCAAGCAGGAAAGTGCTGTCTGCACCACCTGAAAATGCAATTGCAAGGGAATTGTATTGTTTCAAAATAGAAACAAGGCTCTCTTTTTTAGCTTTAATATCAATGCTGTTCATCACTTTTTCTTTCTTTAAAATTAATTGGCTCTGAAGAAGTCTTTCTCACACAAAGATCACGGAGGAGACAAAGAAAAATCTGAATATTTTTAATAGGCTTCTCTTCGTGCCTTTGTGCCTTCGTGTGAAAAATTATCATTTTATGAAGCCGTCAAAAAATGTTTACAAAACATGATGTATCCTTTATATAAAATCAAAGTGAATTTCTCAATAGTTATCACCTCAAAAAAAGTTGGAGAAGCGCCATAATAATTTATCCGAAAGAGATTTGTTATGGGTAAGAAGAAAAAATACATTTTTGTTATCATCCTTGCCGGTTTACTTTTCATAACCATAATGACCAGCCAATCCAACAGAAACAACTACTATGTAAAATACAAGGCCGGAGCTGTTGAGATATTCAAGGGAAGATTCTCACCTCTGGGGAAAGAGCTGTTTATTATATTGCCTGGTGCACAGCCACCGAGTCCCGCGAAGAAAGTGTATAGTCGTGAAGAGATATTTCCATACATCACAAAATATTATATCGATAAGGCCGATTCTGTTCTGGATGTGCCTGGACTCCCCGACTTTGACGGAATAAGAACTTACCTGAATAAATCATTATCCTATGCAATCACTCCTGATCTTCAGAAAGAGGCCGGCATCCGCCTTGACAGGATTGAGAGAATGGTTCTTATTTACAAAGCCGATATTGCCATAAGTAAAGATACAATCCCGGAGCTCAAGGCCGCTCTTGAATATCTCAACAGAGCATCCTCCCTTGGTCCGGACGCGATAGAATCAGAACTGATAAGACATAAGACAGAATCGGTCCGTGCAAGAATGACAGCTATTGATACTGCGCA
>CAYODW010000128.1:3287-4433 GCA_964402865.1 uncultured Desulfonema sp.
GTAAGGAGGCGGCATGTACGATTTTATGCTTACCCCGGAAGAACAGGAACTTAAAAAAGAGGTTCGGCGGTTCGTCCGCGAGGAGATCACAAGCGAATTTTTAAGGAAAATGGATCGTAATGAAATAACCTATCCGAGAGATTTTGTTGAAAAGCTGGCAGCTAAGAATTTAAGAGGCATCCGGTTCCCGAAAAAATACGGGGGACGCGGAATGAGCTGGGTGGCAGAAGTCGCTGCCATTGAAGAGATCGGTTGCCTTGGTATGGCCTTGGGATGCGCATTTGTCATGCCGTCTATCGTGGGTGAAGCATTGAATCTGTTTGGAACCGAGGAGCAAAAAGAAAAATATTTAAAGCCTTATATTGAAGGCAAGCTGGTGGCTGCTGAAGCGCTTACAGAACCGAGAGGCGGCTCCGATTTCTTTGGCGCCATGACCAGGGCGGAGCTTAAGGGTGATCATTTCATTTTAAACGGCATGAAACGATTTGTTGTCGGCGCTGACGGCGCTGACTTTTTCGTTGTGTATTGCAAAACTAATTTTGACCCCAACGCACATAAATACAGCCGCCTCAGCCTGCTGATCGTGGATAAAGGACCAGGCGTGGAAACAGAGTATCTTTACGGCCTGTTGGGATGTCGGGGAGGAGGTACGGGGAGACTGGTCTTCAGAGATGTTAAAGTGCCGAAAGAGAATCTTTTAGGTGAACTTCATGGGGGATCCATCTGTTTTAACCAGATGATGATTCCCGAACGTCTGACTTCTGCTGCCGGATGCCTGGGAGTCTGGGGAGCTTTGGATCTGGCTGTTCGTTATTCAAATAAAAGAAGGACTTTCGGTAAAGAGATAAGAGACTATCAGGGTATCAGTTTTAAAATTGCCGATTCTATAACGCAGCTTGATGCAGCACGCGCACTTTGTTTTATGGCGGCTAAGGCTGTGGATGAAAATTACCCGAATGTCCGCCGTATCGTCAGCGAAGCTAAGCGATTCACTACTGAAATTGCATGGGATGTTGTTAATAATGCCATGCAGGTTATGGGAGGAATCGGATATACCGATGTATACCCCATTGAAAGGGCGCTAAGAGATATCCGGCTCGGCATGATATGGACAGGTACAAGTGAAATCATGAATCTCATGATACA
>CAYODW010000129.1:0-4392 GCA_964402865.1 uncultured Desulfonema sp.
AATCCCTTGATTTCCTTGAGCTTGCCCAAAATTGCCTATTTCCAAATTGGACACTGGTTTATTTCCATAAATTCTCCGGCATTCTTGAAATCCGAATAATATGGCTGGAAAACAATATATAATTCAAACAAAAACACCCGGTAGTTCTATTGATACTGCGCATCGCAGTGTTGAGAGGCGATACAGGGCTCTTCTTGAGTTTTTGCCCGATCCTGTCTTCGTCGTTGATATCCGGGGCAAGATATCCTATTTAAACCCTGCTTTCATGAAAACTTTCGGATGGAACCTGGAAGAGCTTGAAGGAAAGCATATCCCTTTTGTTCCCGGGCATCTCAAGGAGGAGACAAGGCAGGGAATTAAGCGCCTGTCAGTAGAAAAGGTGATTCATGGCTTTGAAACGAAGAGACTTACGAAGGATGGCAAGGTTCTTGACGTTGTTCTTGATGGCGCAATATATTTCGATGAGGATAAGAATCTTGCGGGCCAGGTTATCATATTAAGGGATGTTACGAGAGAAAAGCGTATAACGCGAATGAACGAAGCCCTTTACCGCGTTGCAAAAGCCCTCCCGCGATACCAGTCTCTGAACGAGCGGCTTGAATTTATTATTAAAGAAGTACAGGATATAATAGGTTTAAGAGGCGCGTCTGTAATACTCCTTGATGAAAAGAAAAATGAATTTTTTTTCAGGGAAGCGGTTTATGAAGACGGTGAGACCGATAAGAGAATAAAGGAGATCAGGTTTCCTGCAGACAAGGGGGTTGCAGGTCATGTTTACAGAACCGGTAAGCCGCTGATTGTGCCGGATTATCCCAATAGTCCGTATTTTTTCGGGCGGGTTGATGAAGAGTCAGGTTATCAGACAAAAAATATGATAGATGTTCCAATCCGAACTCCTGACAGAATTATAGGAGTCCTTTGCGCAGTAAACAAAAAAGAAGGGGAGTTTGATGAAGATGATTTGGAACTTTTAAGCGCAATTGCGAGCACTGTAGCTTCTCCGATCGAGAATGCCAGGATAAACGAAGAATTAAAACGATCCTATGAGGAAGTAAAAAGTCTGAACAAGGCAAAAGACAGGGTAATTCACCATCTTTCCCATGAGCTTAAAACGCCCGTTTCGGTTCTTTCGGCTTCTCTTTCTCTGCTGACAAAAAAGCTTTCCGGCATGAACAGCAAAGACTGGGAAACAATAATGGACCGGGCACAGAGGAATTTAAAACGGATATTAGAGATGCAGTATGAAGTAGAGGATATTCTGCAGAATAAAGATTATACAACCTATTACCTGCTTTCAGCTCTTCTTGATGCCTGTACTGATGAGATTGAGGTTCTGGCTTCACTTGATGCCGGGAAAGAGGATATAATCCGGAGTATCAGGAACCGCATTGAAGATCTTTTCGGACCACGCGAATCCGTTTCCGAAAAAATTTCACTCGACGATTTTACAGACAGCACGATTCAGGTTCTTCGTTCACGTTTTGCACACCGCAGGTGTAATGTTGAAGTCAGAACAGAGAAGACTCCTCTTATATATATTCCGCGCGATGTTTTGACGAAGATAATTGAAGGTCTTTTGCGGAATGCTATCGGGAACACGCCGGATGGAGGGAAGATAGAAGTTTCTGTTAAAAACGGTGAGACCGGGCCGGAGCTTGAAATTAAGGATTTCGGGGTCGGGATTAGCGAAGAGAACAGGCGGTTGATATTTGAGAGTTATATAACCACTCGTGAAACGATGCAGTACTCTACACGCAAGCCTTATGATTTCAATGCGGGAGGAAAAGGATTCGACCTTCTGAGGATGAAGATTTTCTCAGAAAGATACAATTTCAGAATCGATATGACATCTTCACGGTGCATTTTTATACCGTGCGATGAGGACCTTTGTCCGGGGAATATAGAGAATTGTAGTCACTGCAGATCGGAGAGTGATTGCCTTAATTCCGGTGGAACATCAGTGGTTGTTAAATTCCTTGAGGCTGATGCTTTTATGATCAATGAAAAAGCAGATCAGAGATGAGATTGAATATGATAAAACATGTCACGTTTAAGAAAAATGAAAAGTGCGAAACAGAAAATCGGGATCATCTTTACCGTGAAATCCAGATCGAGTTTTTAATTCACGAACTGAAAGATCCTATTGCCGTCATTGATGCGGGCGCACGATTGTTAATTGAAAACAGGGATAAATGCGGTGCTCTGACCGCACGCCAGGAAAAAGCTCTCCAGAGAATATTAAGGAGCGCGAAAAAGGCCGGAGGAATGCTGCATGACATACTTGAAACAGGGAGGTCCAAGGCGGGTTGTTTCAGCTGCTGCCGTTTCAAACCGGCTGAAGCAGTATATGATGTCCTGATTGACTCGATGGAAACAATTCTGAGCGGTTTCTCATACGAGAAACAAAAAAAGTTTGAACACAATGATGAGCTTATAAAATGGCTCGCAGAACAGGGAGTTTCCCTTGATATAACTCCAGAGATTATGGGGGAGGAGATTGAACAGGATGAGATAAAATTCAGGCAGATAGCGGGAAATCTCTTCAAAAATGCCCTTTATTACAGGGATGTACGGATAGGAATAAAACTGGATAAACAAGATGATTTTCTTATCCTTAATGTTTCCGATGACGGGCCTGGGATAGAGCCAGAAGATCATCAGAATGTTTTTAAACGGTATGTCAAAGTAGAAAATAATTCCGGTTTTTCAAGGAAAGGCCATGGAATAGGTCTGGCCGGTGCTCTTGTTATGGCAAGATGTCTTGGCGGCGATATCGAGATTGAGAGCAGGAGAGGAAAAGGAGCGAAATTCAGGCTGATTTTTCCTGTTTCGATGAAAACAAATTTGACGGCTTCGTGAGAGAGAAGGCTTTTTAACTAAAACATATTTTATAAGGCAAAATGATTGGGAGGGTACAGATGACGGGATCAAAATTGTTTCTCAAGGGGAAGCGCATTCTGGCCGTGGATGATGAAGAAGATATACTGGAGACAATAGCAGACATTCTTGAAGAGGCAAGCGTTGACACTGCGCGAGACTATAGAAGCGCTTCCCGGAAAATAAAAGAAAACAGATATGACCTTGCGGTTCTCGATATTATGGGTGTCAATGGATTAAAACTCCTTGAGGAAGCCGTTGAACGCGGCATTCCTGCTGTAATGCTGACGGCGCACGCTATAAACCCGGAAACTCTCATGTCTTCAATTGATAAAGGGGCTATAGCCTATCTTCCGAAAGAAAAACTGTCAGAGCTTGACGAGCTCCTCGGTAAAATTCTTTCAGCCCATGAAAAAGGAGAGCCTGCGTGGAAACTTCTTTTTGAGCTTATGGGCGAGTATTTTGATCAGCGTTTCGGTCCGGACTGGAAGAAAAAAGAGAAGGAATTCTGGATGGAGTTCAGCCGAGATTATCATGTCGGCAAAGGGATCAGAGAGAGGCTTCTGCACGATGAAAGAATTCGTGGAAAAGGAATTTGATCCTAAACAGCGGGCGATTTATCCGCTATGAAAGTCTTTTTTTATAGTCCTCATATCCGAATTTTCGGACATTAACCACTTCACCGGAACTCTTCCTTATTGCAATTGAAGGAAGGCGGACACCGTTGAATGTGTTGTTTTTGACCATCGTGTAGTGGGCCATGTCTTCGAAAACAAGCCTTGAACCTCTCTTCAGGGGTTCAGGGAAGGAGTAATTTCCTATAATGTCGCCTGCAAGGCATGTCATTCCGCCAAGCCTGTATGTGTTAGGGTATTCTCCCGGAAGGCCGGCGCCCCTGATTGCCGGCCTGTAAGGCATTTCAAGCACATCGGGCATGTGCGCTGCTGCTGAAGTGTCGAGTATGGCAATATTCATTTTGTTGTGAATGATATCTAAAACCGAGGCTTCCAGTACGCCGGCATTAAGAGCTACAGCTTCTCCGGGTTCCAGGTAAACTTCAAGGGAATAACGCTTTTTAATATCTGTAATTAGATTGCAAAGGAGATCTACATCATAATCTTTTCTTGTGATGTGATGACCCCCTCCGAAATTTATCCATCTTATTCTGCGAAAAAATGAGCCGAATTTATCTTCAACAGCATTAAGAGTTCTTGCTAGGGAATCCGAATTAAGCTCGCAAAGGTTGTGAAAATGAAGGCCGGTAATTCCGTCAAGCTCATTTTCTTCGAAATTTTCCCTTGTTGTTCCGAGCCTTGAGAAGGGGCCGCACGGGTCATAAATATGGACTTTGACTTCGGAATGCTCCGGGTTGATCCTTATCCCGCACGCCACCATTTTATTTTTTCTTCTTATGATTGGTTTATATAGCTTCCACTGCGAAAAAGAATTAAATATTATATGATCCGAATAAGATATAAGCTCTTCAAATTCTGATTCGATGTATGCCGGGGCACA
>CAYODW010000130.1:0-4051 GCA_964402865.1 uncultured Desulfonema sp.
CTTAACGAGCTTGAAGCTCTTGCTATTTCTTCAGTGACTATCATTGCTGCAAGCCAGCCCATGTCGTCACCTCCGTATTCTTCAGGAATAACCGTCCCGAAAAAACCAAGCTCTCCCATTGGTTTCAAGGCTTCCTTGTAGGGAAAATAATGGTTTTTATCCCATTCATCGGCGTTAGGGGCAATTTTTTTTGCTGCAAACTCACGGACGGCTTTCCGCAGCATTTCAAGTTCCTTGGATAGGGCAAAATGCATCTTAAATTCCTCCTGTTATTCGATAATCTTAAATCTCACACAAATGGCACAGAGAGCACGAAGAAACAAAAAGAATTCTTAGTATGACATTCTTTGTGACTTTGTGTGAAAACATTAATAGTTCTCAAAACAATATAAGCTACAATATAACTATTGTATGACAGAAATCAGCATGCCTTGTCAATGACACTTTTTTAAATCTCAACCCGTTTAACAAGTTCCAAAGCAGAGTCAAGAATAGTCTCTCTGAAAACCAGTTTTAGTGCGGCATTGAGCATATCCACGTTAATGACTTTTTTAATCTTTGCCAGTATAGCAAGGGAAACAAGCGCCCAGTCCTGACTTTTAATTCCTCTGGTTTTAAAATCGACATTAAGCATGGTCGCGCGGCTTTCCGGAATCTCAACCCCGGCAGCCTTAATAATCAAGGTGCTTTCATCAAGATCGCTGAAAACATAGCGCCTTAGGTCAACTCCTTCCTGTGCAAGAGCTATAATAACAGATGGTTTTTCTATTCCGCTGTACCCGATCTCCTCCGGAGAAAGGATTATTTCGCTTATCGAAGGTCCGCGCAGAACAGTAATATTGTAATCGTTTTTCTGTGTTACATTCAACCCGGCAGTAATGCCGGCAATACACAGGATGTCACCAGATGTAATTATTCTTTGCCCGGCGCTTCCGAGTATCATTACTTCCTGCCTGTCTGATTCGGGGAAAATAAATTCCGCCCTGATTCCTCCGGGAGGAGCAACTTTTTTGAGTTTTGAGCTGATCTCCCGGTAATTAAGGCCGTATTCTTTTCTTTTATTCTCTTCCACGATGCCTGAACATGGAGACAGGCTGGCAAGAGTTTCGTCAATAATCTGCGGGGTAAGCTTATTTCTTTTTGTATATCTGCCCGGGCATATTCCCCACATGTCGATAAGAGAGAACCCGTCGAATCTGACGGCTTTTTCAATTTCATCGGGCAGATTGCCGCTGTAACTTGAACAGCGTGAAACATACGGCGCGCCGGCTGACCGCGCTACATTGCAAACATCAAGAGGCTTTTCGAGCCTGTTCAGAAAACCTGAACCAACCTGCGCTTCCGACGGAGTTGTGACGGAAAACTGCCCTCCGGTCATGCCGAAGTTGAAATTATTCAGGATAAGAAGGGTAAGATTAAGATTTCGCCTGCACGCAGTCAGAAGATGGGCCCCGCCGATTCCAAGCCCCCCGTCACCCATTGTGACTATTACGTTTAAATCGGGTTTTGCCATTTTAATGCCTGCAGCATATGTCAATGCCCGTCCGTGTACGCCGTGAAATGCGTGCGTGTTGAAAAAAGTATCGAAAAGGCCCGAACAGCCGATATCGCTTACAATTACTACATTCTCTCCGGAAAGGCCCATGTTTGAAAGGGTCTTGTCGAGAGCCTTTGTGACCCGTTCATGAGAACAGCCGGGACAGAAGACAGGCGGCCTGCCGGTATTTAATAAACTATTCATTGCTGATTGCCTCCATAATCTGACGCGGTGTTATAAGCCTGCCGTCCATCCGGCCGAAAAACTTAACTTTCTTATCCGGCAGGATGCGCTCTATCTCATGAATATACTGGCCCATATTCATTTCAAAAACAAAAATGTTCTTTGCATTTTTGGCCTGCTCCCGAATAAGGTTTTCAGGAACCGGCCACAGAGTTTTCAGTATAAGAAGAGATAACGGTTTCCCGGCTTTTTTTTGTTCGCCTATAACCACTTTTGCGGCACGACCCGTGACACCATAGGTTATAATAAGGATGTCGGCATTCTCTTCTATGAAGCTTGCATGGAAGCTGAAAGAGTCTATTGCAGATTCGAGTTTGTTTTTCAGCCTTTTTTGAGACTGGTCAATAACACTGGAATCTGTTGTTATATATCCGTCCTCCCCGTGGGTGGATGAGGTCTGCCGGACTAATGTTTTGCCGCCGATAGGAAGAAATTCCGGGACCATGCTTCCTTCTTTAACCGCAAAGGGGAGAAAATTTTCTTCTTTTGATTGAACACGGTCGATTATCAGGGGCTTTTCGACAGCATCGAGATCTATGCTTTCCTTTGTCATGGCAATTTCTTTGTTAGATGCCAGAAAAACAGGACATCTGAACTTTTCGGCAAGATTAAAAGCATGCACCGTCAAAACAAAACAGTCTTTGATATCAACAGGAGCCAGAACAATTACCGGCAATCCACCGCTGTTTCCCCAGCGCATGAAGTTAATATCGCCGTCGGCCCCGCGCGTGGCAGAACCGGTAGATGGGCCGAGTCTCTGGACATTGACTATTACAAGCGGAATTTCACTTCCAATGGCAAATGAAATCTGTTCACTGTAGAGGCTTATGCCGGGGCCCGACGTCGCGGTCATTGATTTCAAACCGGCCATTGAAGCCCCTAAACAGTATCCTATAGAAGCGATTTCATCTTCTCCCTGAATGCAGATGCCGCCTGCGGGAGGCATAATTTTGAGCAGGGAGTTAAAAATAGTTGTAGCCGGAGTAATTGGATATCCGGCAAAAAATCTGCATCCTGAAGCCATCGCACCCCATGCAACAGCTTCATTTCCTTCCATTAGTGTTAAAGACATATATTCTCCTTGATATGGACGGCTTTTTTTTGCCGTCCGAATTTCGATTTTTTCCGAGTCTATCAATATCGCAGTTTCGTAAAAAGCGAAAAAGCTTATACTGAAACCGGGAAAAAATAGAAAGATAAAATTTAAAGACAAATTTATAAGGTCAGCTTATTTCGCTTACTATTTTTGAAGCAGGAACCAGATGAACCCTTTCTTGAAGATATGGCATCATTTCCCGGATAGCAGTATATGTTTCATGGTGCGGATGAATTATTCCAATCGCTTCGCCGTGCTTATCCGCAATTTTAACGAGGAGTTTTATCTGATTACGAATAAAGCCGGGATTCTGAATATGATCAAGAAAAACATCTCTTTCTGCAAAAGGGACCTTAAAAAGTCGTGCTGATGGCCCGCATACCGTCATGGCTGTTGTTCTGCTGTCAACAAAGTAAAGATCTCTTTTTTTCAGAACAGAGAATATCTGGTACATCTGGGTGTCGGTTGCAGTCATCTTTGACCCCATATGGTTGTTTACGCCTTTAATGAACGGAATGTCATCAATATTATTATTGAGCTGTTCTATCAGCTTGTCGGGAGGCATGTCTGTCAGCAATGCGCCAGGACCTGGAGATATCTGGGGGTATTCGTTAGCTTCCATAGGCAGATGCAGCATTATCTCAATACCTTTATCATGCGCCGCCTTGGCAATGCTTTTTTGAAAAGGACTGAAAGGAAGTATTGAAAATGTGAAGGGGATGCCGAGTTCAAGATATTTTTTTGCCAGATTATTGTCATACCCCATATCATCAATGATTATGGCCACGTGGGGCAGGGATTTATCAGGCAGCTTTCTTGATTTTACAACAGCTTTACTGAACGATTTTTCGCTTTTTGGATAAACTTCAAAAACAAACTGCTTTGATGTCGGTGCTTTTTTTTCCTGTTTTTGTGACTGACGCGCAGGAGTGGTCTGTTTCTGGAATAAGAGATAATTTGCAAGGAATCCGGCCCCAACAACTAAAACAAGAAGAATAAATAATCCCAAGACAGCTTTCTTTATATTAGCTTTGAGAGGACTCCCTTTTTTTGATCCGCTACTGTTCCGTTTCGGTTTTTTGCTTTTAGCCATAAGTGATTTCTGAATTGATCAAAGTTTATGAACTCGTAAAAAGTCAAAATTCGGACGGCAAAGTAAAAAGTTCAAGTTCAAG
>CAYODW010000131.1:0-3819 GCA_964402865.1 uncultured Desulfonema sp.
GTGGCAATAGGAGAAGATGCTGCTGCGAACACAAGTTCTATAATAATAAAATAGTCTTGATTGGCGGCTTCTTAAAAAGTCATTCTGCTGTGTTGCACTTCATCTTTCGTCATTGCAGCGTACCATAAAGTACGCTTCATTCCTCAAGATTCTTGCGCCTTGCATAATGAGCTTTTTACTTTGCCGTCTGAGTTTCGAATTTTTACGAGTCCATCAGGATTGGCCCCTGAAATCATTTGATTATAATGTTTATAAAGAAATCTCATATTGCAGAAAATTGACAAGAACAGAATAATACTAGCCATAACAAGTGGTTTACTCCTCACAGGTTCTTTCCCTCAAACCGGTCTTTCATGGCTCGCATGGTTTGCTCTTACCCCCCTTTTAATTGCCGCGAAAGATCTGCGATTCAAAGACGGCTTTAAGATCGGCCTTCTGACAGGGCTTGTTCATAATATTACGCTCCTCTACTGGCTTTCCTACACCATGGAAACCTACGGCCATCTTCCGGTTTATCTTGCCATACCGATTCTGTTTCTCTTTTCATTCTATCTGTCACTCTACATCGCTTTTTTTTCCGGCTTATTAACCCGGATAACACTGAAGCCTCTGATGCTTTTTTTTATGATTCCTGCTCTATGGGTTTCGCTTGAATATGTCAGGTCCTTTCTGTTTACAGGTTTTCCGTGGGAACTTACCGCGTATTCCCAGTATAAGTCATTGCATATAATACAGGTTTCAGATATATTTGGTTCATATGGAGTATCTTTCCTGCTCATATTATCGAATGCAGCGGTTTTTATAGGGTTTCTATACCTTACTAAATCAGGCAGGTGGGGAAGAAAGGTTTCAGGAGTCCATTTTGCGTCATCTGTGCTCATATTCCTTTTTGCACTGACATTTGTTTGGTTTTATGGTAAAATCCGGATAGAGTTAACTGATAAAACAGTTTCGGATTCTCATAAGACGCGGATTTCAGTAATACAGGGAAACATAGGTCAATCGGAAAAATGGGACCCGGCATTGCAGTATTCAGCTGTAAAAAAATATCTGGATCTATCCGGTTCTGTTATTGCAGAAAAACCGGAGCTTGTTGTATGGCCTGAAACAGCAGCCCCTTTTTATTTTTTATATGATACAGGCCTGACTGAAATGGTTCAGAGGAGAATAGCTGAAACCGGAGTAAGTTTTTTGGTAGGCAGCCCTTCATTTATAAGGAACAAGGATAATCTTGAGTATTATAACAGCGCATATCTGATAGGCCCGGACGGGAAAGCTTACGGAAAATATGATAAAGTTCATCTTGTCCCTTATGGTGAATATGTGCCTTTAAAAAAATGGCTGCCTTTTATCGGAAAGATAGTTGAAAATGTGGGTGATTTCAGGTCGGGGAAAAAAGGCGCCACCATTAGTTTGAATGGTCACAGTCTGGGCGTGCTGATATGCTACGAACTGATATTCCCCTACCTGTCTAGGGCGGAAGTCAATAACGGAGCCGGCCTGCTTGTAAATATTACAAATGATGCATGGTACGGGAAAACAAGCGCCCCATATCAGCATTTTTCAATGGCTGTATTCAGGGCTGTTGAAAACAGGCGGGCATTGGTAAGGGCTGCAAATACAGGAATCAGCGGATTTATAGATCCTTCGGGAAGGATTATGGCATCCACTCCCATTTTTGAAGACGCGGCTATGACAAGATCTATTCCGATATTAAAGGAAATAACTTTTTATACGCGGTTCGGCGATCTTTTCGCATTTATCTGCATTGCCGCTGCAGCATTAACTTTACTGATAAAAACAAAATGGGAGATTTGAACTTAAGGAGGTAGTGATATGTCTTTAGATCTCAAACAGAGCATAAAGGATATAAACCAGAAAATAATTGAGCTGAAAGGCTATCTTTGACTTAGATAACAAAGAAAAAAGATTGAATGAGATCGAATTCCTTATCTCAAAAGATAATTTCTGGGAAAGCCATGATAAAGCGACCCCCCTTCTGAAAGAGAGAAGGCTTCTTTCAAGCAAGATAGAGAGTTTCAAAAAGCTCGCCACAGATTTTGAAGAAAGCGAAATCATGTTTAATCTGGCTATGGAAGAGTCAGACTCGTCCGTCATTGAAGAAGTATCCAGCCAGCTCCAGAATATAAGAGATAAAATTAAAAAAGCATCTCTTGATCTCATGCTTGACGGAGAGGATGACCAAAACAATGCCATTGTTTCGATAAATGCAGGCGCCGGCGGAACCGAAGCACAGGACTGGGCCGAAATACTTTTCAGAATGTATGCAAGATGGGTCGAAAGAAAAGGCTTCAAATTCAACCTTATCGATTTTCAGCCCGGTGACGAGGCCGGAATCAAAAGCGTAACATTCATGGCCGAAGGTGAATACGCTTACGGATATTTGAAAACCGAAAAAGGAGTCCATCGCCTTGTAAGAATATCGCCGTTTAATGCAAACGGGAAAAGGCATACCTCCTTTGCTTCCGTTTTTGTATATCCAGAACTTGACAACGAAATAGACATTGCTGTCGATGAAAAGGATTTAAGGGTAGATGTATTCAGGGCGAGCGGTGCGGGTGGTCAGCATGTAAATAAAACAAGCAGCGCGGTCAGGATTACCCACATGCCTTCAGGCATAGTTGTTCAGTGCCAGCAGGAAAGGTCTCAGCACCGGAATAAGGAAATGGCGATGACTGTCCTGAAATCGCGCCTCTACCAGGTAGAGAAACAGAAGCAGGATGACAAACTTCAGGAGATGCATGACGGCAAGGAAGAAATAGCCTGGGGCAGCCAGATCAGATCATACGTTCTGCATCCATATCAGATGATCAAGGATCACAGGATAAATCTTGAAACAGGAAATGTAAGCAGTGTCCTTGATGGTGCGATTGATCCCTTCATTGAGGGAGTTCTTCTCGCCAGAAAGGCTTAAACGAAAGATAATGGATATTTTACATGCTGCAGAAAAATTCAATCAACCCGGTTGATATACTTTGTGAATACTATGATCAGGATTCAAAAACATTTGAAATCCTTCTAAAGCACGGTGAACATGTTGCGCAAAAAGCAATCGATGCGGCTGGGAAAGTGCTTCATCTAAACCCTGATATGGAATTTATTGAAGAGGCGGCGCTGCTGCATGATATAGGAATTTTTCAGACAGACACGCCTCAACTTGGCTGTTTCGGGGCGCACTCATACGTCTGCCACGGATTCCTCGGCCGTGAAATACTGGAAAAAGCCGGCCTCCCGAGACACGCCCTTGTATGCGACAGACATATGGGAACCGGCATATCGGCTGAAGAGATTGCAAAAAGCGGACTTCCGATTCCTGCGCGTGATATGATTCCGGTATCAATAGAAGAACAAGTAGTATGCTATGCGGATAAGTTCTTTTCAAAAGACCGGAACCTCATAGTAAAAAAGAATTCGGAAAAAAATATTATACGAACACTTGAATCCTACGGGAACGGCTCTGCTGAAAAGTTCAGATCATGGATGATTCTCTTTGAGTAATATTTGATTAAAAGCGTCAATCTGCCTGGGGCGGGAAGAATTTCAGAGAAAGGAAAGTCTGTCAGGACTTCAAAAGAGATATCGAGGAGGTTGAGAGGATGCTGAAACAAGATCTTAAAAAAGCCCTTCGTTTTTATTTTATAACAGACGACAAAGCGCCTGCAATCGAGCCCCTTGATCAGGCGAAGATCGCCATCAGGGCAGGGGCGACGATCATTCAGTACAGGAACAAGACCTTTGCTTCAGGTTGTTACAGGGAAGCTGAAGAAATCAGAGATTTCTGCAAATGCAATGGAATAC
>CAYODW010000132.1:0-3796 GCA_964402865.1 uncultured Desulfonema sp.
CGATATGCCAAAACCCATTACCCTGACAGACCTTTTAATAATATGTTATGCAAAGCTCTCAGTGTTTTAAAATAGTCCATTCAATATCAAATCCGTTGGCTACAACAGATGCGATATGACCGTTGAAAAAATGATGCCTGATCTCCCATCTTTTGTTATTATAGTTAACGGCAAGGGAGTCGTCGCTTAATATCTTTTCAATGCTGCAGCGCGAAAGGCCTGTTATTCCTGTGCCCGCGGCTTTTAATACCGCTTCTTTAGAAGTCCAGAAGCGGAAAAAAAGAATCTCCCTGTCCGAATCCGAAAGAGCCCATTCCCGCGGCTCTGCAATTTTATTGCATAGAGCCTTTGAGCAGGGCTTGATTTTTTCAATATCAATTCCTGTTTCCGTCCGCGCGATTACTCCGCCGACATATTCGGTCTTGTGAGTAACGGACCAGAAGTTACCGTCAAAGGGAACAGGCGCGCCCTCTTCATTCTTGGCGAGGCAGCCGAGATTGACCCCGCTTTTGATGGAAGAAATTTCGAGCGCAAATCTTGCACGGGCGCTTAATGCTTCAACCTTTTTTCTTCCTTTAAGATTTCTTTCACTTTCCGGAACCGCAAGAATGACAGGGAATATCATTTTATTCTTTAACATCCGCTTCACTTAGAATTATCCTGCAATCGGCCACCGTTGAACCATTTTCATGGGAAAGGAGCGGGTTTATATCCATTTCCAGTATTTCAGGATGATTCAGGCACATGTCGGAAAGGCTGACAATGGCTTTTTCGAGAGATTCAATATCGCAAACCGGCCTACCCCTGAATCCTCTGAATAGCTTGTACCCTTTTATGCTCCTGACCATTCTGCGGGCTGAATTTCGGCCCACAGGAGCAAGCCTGAATACTACATCCTGGAAAAGCTCCACGAATATGCCCCCCAGCCCGAACATCAGCAAAGGGCCGAAAATCGGATACCTGTTCATTCCGAGAATGACTTCTTCTCCCTTTTTTGCCATTTGCTGAATAATTATGCCTTTGATTTCAGCCTTCGGGTCAAACTCCGACGCCCTTTTAACTATTTCATCAAATGCTTTTAGGACATTTTCCCTGTTCTCAATCCCAAGCGCCACGCCGCCCGCATCTGATTTGTGAAGAATCTGGGGAGAAACAATCTTCATTGCGACGGGGAAGGTAAGTGATTCGGCTATTTCCGCGGCTTCATCCCTTGTTGTTGCAAGTCCGGCAGGAAGTATTTTAAATCCGTAACATTCCAGCAGTTTCCCGCCTTCAATTTCGCCGAGTTTCATTCTGCCTTCGGCAATAGAGTTTTTAATGATTGCGGCAGCGCGTTCTTTGTCATGCCTGAGGATATATGGGGCGATCTGCTGGCGGTTAAGCCATGTTGAATACTGATAGAGAGCTCCTAGAGACTTGGCGGCATTTTCAGGAAATCTGAAAACCGGAATTCCATGTTCCTGAAGGTATTTTACGCCTGCGGATACGTCAAAAATGCCCATGAAGCAGCAGAGGACCGGCTTGCTGGAACGCCTTGCGATTCTTGCTATGGCTTCAGCGGTGCCGAGGGCGTTTGTCATTGATTGCGGAGTAAGTATTACAAGCGCACCGTCAACACCCTCATCCCTGATCACGGCAGCGAGCGCGTTTTCATATCTGTCCTGAGCCGCGTCACCAATAATGTCAACGGGGTTGTGGACATTGGCGGTCATTGGGAGATGACTTTTTAGAGCTTCAACCGTTTCTTCGGAGAATTTTGCGAGAACCAGACCGGACGAGACGGTCATGTCGGTTGCGACGATACCCGGACCGCCGGCATTTGTGACGATTGCAACCCGGTTGCCTGTCGGAACTTTTCTTCTGAGTTTCCCGACCTCGTTTTCATTTTTATAGGCAAAGGCGCTTGCAAAATCGAATAGTTCGTCGATTGAATCCGCCCTGATTATGCCCGACTGCCTGAAAATAGAATCATATACCGCTTCGGTGCCGGCCAGAGCGCCCGTATGTGATGCCGCTGCCATGGCCCCGGCACTTGTTCTTCCTGATTTAATCGCTATGACCGGTGTGGGCCTGAAATCCCCGGATGTGATTTTATTCACAGCTTCGATGAACTCGGGTCCGCGACGGAGCTCTTCAAGATAAATCATTATTACTTCGGTATCGGTATCCTGATGGAGGTATAGCAGAAGGTCAAGTTCATCTACATCCGCTTTATTCCCTATTGAAATGAACTTTGAAAAACCGAAATCCCTGTCTGCGGCAAAATCGAGCACTGCGGTGCAAAGGGCGCCGCTCTGGGAAATAAATGATATATTCCCGAATTTTGGCATGCGCGCCGAAAAACTGGCATTAAGCCCTACTATGGGGTTGGGGTTGATTACGCCAAGGCAGTTGGGACCTACAACCCTGATCCCGGCTTTGCGGCAAACCGAAACGATTTCATTCTCGATTTCAAGTCCTTTTACGCCTACCTCGCGGAACCCGGCCGATACGATTACAAGACCTTTAACGTTTTTTTCAACCGCCTCGTAAACGGCTTTAACTGCGACAGCAGGAGGTAAAATAATTATTGCAAGATCTATATCATCCGGAATTTCCGTCAAACGAGGATAAGCCTTTACGCTTAAGACCGATTTTGCCGACGGATTCACAGGATAAAGGGTTCCCGTATAACCTCCTTTTAGAATGTTTGCGAAAATATCGTGCCCCACCTTGCCGGGTGTTGTGGAGGCGCCTATTACAGCTACCGATTTTGGTGAAAAAATTGGATCAAGATTGCTCATTTTTTATCCTCAGGGCCTCTTCATACACTGCTTTTTTAGGAAGGCGGAATTTTTTTGCCGTCTCTTTTGCGAGAACGGACAGGGGTTTTTTGTTTGAACGGATACTTTCCTTCAGCTCCTTCGTGACTAAATCCGGAGAAGAAACTTCGTTTTTTTCAAAGCCTGATACGAGCAGGGTGCACTCGCCTTTTATTTCAGGACGCTCTTTTAAAACAGCGAGGATTTCAGAAAGAGATCCTCTTATAAATTCTTCGTGAATCTTGGTTATCTCGCGGGATAAAACGGAGTCCCTTTCACCGGTTACCGATTTAATTTCTTCGATAAGCCGCAGAATTCTCCTGGGAGATTCGTAAAATATAAGAGTCCTTTTCTCTTTATTCAGATCTTTCAGCAAATCGAGGCGCTTTTCCTTTTTTTTTGGGCAGAAGCCGATAAAGATAAAAGAATCAGTCGCAAGACCTGATACCGATAAGGCTGCAACAGCAGCCGATACTCCGGGAACAGGAACAGTATTTATTCCGGCTGCGATGGCCTCTTTTATCAGGCGGTACCCCGGGTCTGAAATGGCTGGAGTTCCGGCATTCGACACAAGGGCAATGGATGATCCGTTTTTAAGTTTCTCTATCAGGCCGGGAGTTCTCTCTCTTTCGTTATATTCGTGATAAGATATCAGACGGCCCCTGATGTCGTGCATGGATAAAAGCTTTCCGGTATGGCGTGTGTCTTCCGCCGCTATGAGATCGGCATTCTTTAAGACCGTCAAGGCTCTTAAGGTAATGTCATCCCTGTTCCCTATGGGAGTCGCAACAACATAGAGAGTTCCGGGTCCGGTATTTGTGCCGGTATCATCAGTAAGCGAGGTCGAAGGCATTTTTTATAATCTCTATTTCAGGATCTTTCTCTCCGGGACTTATTGAAACGACATCAAATCTTGCTTTTGAACTGCTCTGATTCGTAACTTTTAAAAAGTAGAGGGCAACCATCGATATCTTTCTCATTTTTTTCGGGGTTAC
>CAYODW010000133.1:0-3782 GCA_964402865.1 uncultured Desulfonema sp.
AAATCAAGGGATTGCGCGGAGACATACGCATTGTATGTCGCACAAGAAATCCCGCGGATTGACACAGAGATCGCCCAAAATGGTCATTTCCGGATGGAAACTAATTTTTATCCTAATCCTTGACAATACAAAGTCGTTTCTATAATTAAACCAGGACAAACAAAACCGGACTATACATATTCCAAAAAAATCAGGGAAAGGAGATTTTATGAACATTTTATTTTTCGGACCGAACGGCAGCGGCAAGGGAACTCAGGGAGCTATTTTAAAGGATAAATACAAGACTCCGCACATTGAATCAGGCGCAATATTTCGCGAAAACATCTCGAAAGGAACCGAACTCGGCTCAAAAGCCAAGGCATACATAGACAAGGGCGATTTGGTACCCGATGAAATTACGATTCCTATGATACTGGACCGCATGAAACAGCCCGATTGTGCAAATGGCTGGCTCCTTGACGGTTTTCCCAGGAATAAGAACCAGGCGGTCAAACTTGATGAGTCCCTAAAAAAAGCCGGCATTAAGCTTGATATAGTTGTTGAAATTGTGCTCGACAGGCAGATTGCAAAAAACAGGATCATGGGCCGCAGGCTTTGTGAAAAGGACAACAATCATCCCAACAACATATTTATAGATGCTATAAAACCGAATGGAGACAAATGCCGGGTCTGCGGAGGCAATCTTAAAACAAGAGCTGACGATCAGGATGAATCGGCAATCAACAAACGCCATGATATTTATTATGACACACAAACAGGAACACTTGCATCATCTTACTATTTTAAGGATATCGCTAAAAAAACAGGCTCTTTAAAATATATTACTCTTGACGGAACCCCTGGCGTAAAAGAAGTTCAGGCAGAACTTATTTCAAAGCTTTAATTGTGCGGAAAGAGTTCAAAAGATATTGATTACCCCCGTAACATCATTTTTTTTGTTAACGATTTTTCTTGCTAAGCTGTTAATTATAAGTTAGATGGACAAATTCTAAAGTACATTAAATAAACACTATGAATGGGATCAAAAAGCCTATATTATTCTGGTGAAAAGAAGGGGGCGAAAAATTTGAAGGAAATTCAAGTCAAGGTTTTTGATAATGACCTTGAAAAAGCTATGCGCATTTTGAAAAAAAAGATTCAAAATGATGGCCTTTTCAAAAGACTAAAGCTGAAAAAAAGTTATGAAAAACCAAGTGAATTCAGGCGTCGCAAACAACGCGAAGCTTTAAGAAGAGAAAGAATTGCTGTTTCCAGAAATAAATACAGAAGATAAGGTAATAATATCGTAAGCAGAAAACCCGGCAAAATGATACTTTGCCGGGTTTTTTTATCTTCCTTTAACAATATCGTATTGCAGGATCAAGTCCATGGAGAATAAAGATTATAAAGATTGTCTTGATTCGATGTATGGATTGAGAAGGTTTGGAATAAAGCTCGGTCTTTCTACAATAAAAAATATCCTTTCCGCCCTTGGAAATCCCCAGAACAATTATTCATGCATACATGTGGCCGGTACAAACGGAAAAGGCTCGGTTGCATCCGCGCTTGCTGCAATTTTACAAGAGGCTGGTTATAAAACAGGACTGTTCACATCGCCCCACCTTGTTACTTTCAATGAAAGAATCCAGATAAACCATCATTTAATATCAGATAAAAATGTGGTTGAATCATATAATGCCGTAAATAATGTCCATCAGGGATCACGTGAACCCACCTTTTTCGAATTTTCAACAGCTATGGCCTTATATGAATTCAGCAAAGAGAAAGTCGACTGGGCCGTCATTGAAACCGGCATGGGAGGAAGGCTGGATGCCACCAATATTATCAAACCGGATATATCGATTATTACAAACATCTCAATAGAGCATAAAGCATATCTTGGCAATACAATCGAACTTATTGCAGGAGAAAAGGGCGGAATAATAAAAAACCGAACACCGGTGATCACTGGGGCAAAGCAAAAAAATGCAATTGATGTCCTGAAAAATATAGCTGCAAAAAAAAACGCTCCTTTTTATCTTCTTGGAGAAAGTTTCAAAACAAGAAAGAATAAAGATGGAACCTTCACCTATCATGGTATGGAAAAAGTCTGGCCGGATATGCGGACAGGCATGAGCGGAGTTCATCAGATCGAAAACGCGGCTCTTGTTCTCGCGGCTTCCGAGATTCTCGGTGAAAAGATAGACCTTCCGGTTGAACAAATAAGATCCGGTTTATTCAAAAATAAGTGGCCGGGAAGACTTGAAGTTGTTTCATCTTCACCCTATATAATTCTTGACGGCGCGCACAATCTGGATGCGGCACGCACACTTTCAAAGTTTTTATCCAAAGAATTTCACGGGAAAAAAATAACCATCATTACCGGCATGCTTGATGATAAGCCTTATCCAGCAATGTTGAAGAGTATTCTGTCCGTATGCAGCAGGGCGATATTTACAAAACCTGTAATTGACAGAGCGCTGGAACCCGAAGCGCTTTATGAAGCATCGAAGGGAATCGTAAAAAATACTAAGATCATACCGGATATAAAAGGCGCTATCGATTACGCCGTTAAAACGGCGTCGAAAGATGACGTAATCTGCATCACCGGCTCTTTGTATGTTGTCGGCGAAGCAAAAGCAATTTTTTCAAACTTGACTTTTCAGCACATATAACCTAATTTTGGCGTAGTTGTGCGCCCGTGGCCCAGTGGATAGGGCGTCAGCCTCCGGAGCTGAAGATCGCTGGTTCGATTCCAGCCGGGCGTACCAAATAAATCAAGTGGTTAGAAGAAATTCTGCTCACTTTCTCTTTCCCTTAAATCCATTTTCAACCTGGTCTCAGGCATAACTCTCACATCTGCCCCCGATACTCCCTTATAGCTCTTGGCGTTGATGATTGCGACTCACAATATTAGCGGTTTTTTTGAATACGGTTCGTTTGTAAGTTAACGTCAGTGTAATATTGTCTTAAGGAGGACATTAAATGAAAGCCGTTAAATATATGGATGATGAAGTCGTTATAAAAAAAGGGGTTGACCTGCTTGTCAAGGGACTTGGACCTATGGAGACGATACGTTTCATGAATTTTTCCAAGGAAAGAAAAATTGACAGCGTCAAACGAAACCGGGCATGGCAGAAAAAGCTTGACAAGAATCTTTTTTTTAACGAGGTGTTCCAATAGAATCGAATCACCCATTTCCTGCATACCAACCCACTGATTCATGTCGTTTGCGGAAGTCGTGGAGATAAAGTGGTAATCATTACGGTTTATGTTCCGAAGCCGCCGAAATTCATAGATCCGTGGACAAGGAGCAGAGAACATGGAAAATAAGAAATGTATTTATTGCGGGAGCCCACAATATGAGGAGCGTCGGACGGATTATCTTTACTCATACAAAGGCAATTATTTGCTTGTCCCCAATACGCCGGTAGAAATTTGTCTGAATTGCGGGATGGTCTATTTTGATGCGAAGGTATTGAAAGAAATCGAGCGCCGTTTCTTCGCCATCCAGAAGAAAACCGAAAAACCCGACAGCTATGTCGAATTACCCCGGATTGCATTCGCATAGAATAATGGATGTTCCCCTGATTCCCCCTCTGAAAGGATAGAAACGCATAATTTCATGGGCCAATACATCTCCGACAATCGTCAGACCCTGGACGGGCGGTGGGACAAGAATGACTTAAAGGATGCAGCCAATGTTGCGGATCTGGCATCAAGGGGTCGATGTCAGTATTATGACCGGTTTTCAGAGAAGATTCTTGAGCTGCTAGATCTGCTGTCTTTGCATTTTAGGGGAC
>CAYODW010000134.1:0-3431 GCA_964402865.1 uncultured Desulfonema sp.
CGGCGGTTTAGCAACCAAAATGAATTTTCGCCCTGTTCTCTATCTTCCTTGACACCCAACCTCATTTTTTTTATAAGGGTCTGTAATCGCAAATGTAGTATAGAATAGTTTCCATCCGGAAAGGGCCCTTTTGTGCGATCTCTGTGTCAATCTGCGGGATTTCTTGTGCGACGTACAATGCGTACGTTTTAAGCGCAATCCCTTGATTTCCTTGAGCTTGCCCAAAACTGCCTATTTCCTAATTGGAACCGAAACAGCGAGTGCATTCCCCGCTGCGTTCCGCGGGGTTAACGAGCGAATTAAAACAGAATCTATTCCCTACGGTCGAAGATCCACAGCGGTATGTTGCGGGGATCTTCAAACTTACATGTGTCCAAATTTGGTTTCCGTATGGACACTAATTACATATTTTTTATTAGCTATTTCAACGGAGAACACCCATGAAAAGATTTGTCGCCCTGTTTCTGACTGTTTTAATCATTCCGCTCCTGCTTCAAAACGTATCTTCGGCTGCTGACTTTCGAAAAACAAAAATCGCGGTTCTCGACTTTCAGCTTCAGGGGGAAGGATTTGAAACAAAGGACATGGGCATAATTGTTGCTGAATGGTTTATCACAGCCCTTGTCAAAGCCGGCCGGTTTGAAGTTATTGAACGGGCGTTGATACAAAAGCTTCTGGAAGAACAGAAGCTTTCCATGACCGGCATTGTTGATGCATCCACTGCAACCCAAATAGGCAAATTTCTCGGAGTTAAAACCATAATAAGCGGCTCGGTTATGAAGCTGCAGAACGTAATTGAAATAAATGCCAGAATAATCGATGTTGAAACAGCTTCGATAATAGCAGCCGAAAATGTCAAAAGCACTGCTGCCGTCAGGCTTCAGGATCTGGTTGTCCAGATGTCAGAAAAAATAATAAAAAACTTCCCGCTGGAAGGCTACATTGTAAATAAGACCGATTCAAAAGTCACCATCGACTTGGGAAGATTGGCCGGAGTTAAAGAGGGAATGGAATTTTCCGTGTATAAAGAAGGCAAAATAATCAAACACCCCAAAACAGGAGCAATAATAGATGTTCAGCGGATAGAAACAGGCAAGATAGTCATTACCGATGTAAGGGAAAAAATCGCGGAGGGGAAAATTCTTCAGGAGGAATCTCCGGGCTCTATTTCCTATGGACAGCTTGTCAGCAGTGTGGTTGGAAATCTGCAACCGGTACCGAAAGAGTTACCACCAGACGCCGCTCTCGAAAAAGCCCTTTCATCACCAACACGGCCAACAAAAAAAGGTGATAGCCGGAGCGATGTTGTCAGTATGCTGAAATCTTCAAGCTTGACCGACAAAGAGGCGGGAGCTAAAATCGTCACAAAGCTTTATGCTAACGACCAGGCAATTCTTGACATTGTAAATGATGAACTTTTGAAAGGATACAACAGCTCTTCCGGGAGCAGGGATTTTGTTGAAGCAATGGCATGGCTTTGCAATGCGCTCGGGGCATCAGGGCAGGCGAAGTATGTGTCAACTCTTGAAAAGGTTTCACAGGAAGCCCCAAATAAGAAACTGCAGAAATATGCGATTAAGAATCTGAGACGCCTTAAATAATTGACGGCTTCGTAAAAAGTCCCTCTGCTGCGTTGTGCTTCATTCTTCGTCATTGCGGCGTACTAACATGTACGCCTCATTCCTCAGAATTCGCACGCCTTGCATATGGAGCTTTTTACTTTGCCGTCTAAACATTGATTTAATCAATAACCCATTATAGTTTATAATTTGACAATTCTCAATTCAAAAAAAATTCTCCTTGTTCATCCCCTTGGTTACAGAAAAGAGGCTGCCGGGAAAGATATTTCAAGAATAGCAAGCATCATCCCACCTATTGGGATTGCAGGCATAGCGGCATACCTGGAAAAACGGGGTATTGATGCTTCTATTATTGACTGTTATGCCCGGCCTGATTCCGACAACCTCCTTCGCGGTTATCTTCAGTCTGAAAAACCTGCATTCCTTGGATTAAGCTGCACTACTTCAACTTTTCTCGACGGGATCCGGACGGCAAAACTGGCAAAAAGCATCCTTCCGGATATAAAAGTTCTTTTCGGAGGAGCCCATGTTTCAGCTCTTAAAGAAAGAATTCTGAGAGACTTTCCCATAATCGATTTTACTGTTATAGGCGAAGGAGAGGAAACGCTTGCAGAATTGATGGAAAACAGCGGAGAAAACAGCTCTTCAATACCCGGCATCATATACCGTGAAAAAGAAGATGAAGTACGCTTTACAGGCCGGAGATCGACAGCGCTGGATCTCGACAAGCTTCCTTTTCCTTCATATGAAAAGCTTGAAGGCTTTCCCTCGGCATATAAAGCGCTTTTGTTCAGTTATCCGAAAGCTCCCAGTTCAAGCTGCATATCAAGCCGCGGGTGCCCCTACGCATGCAGTTATTGCGACCGTTCCGTTTTCGGCCGATCTTTCCGTTATAACTCCGCTGAATATATGTATGAGCATGTGAACTATCTCCATGATCGTTTCGGGGTAAAACATATTATTTTCTACGATGACCAGTTTACTTTCAAGAGGGAGAGAGTTGTCGATTTTGCTAAGATGATGATCAACAGGCCGCGGAAAATTTCTTTCAATTGCGTGGCAAGAGCCGAACATATAGATTACGAGCTTCTTCTTTTGCTCAAAGAGGCAGGCTGCTGGACGATCAGTCTCGGAATAGAGACCGGTGACGAAAATCTTCTTGCGCAGCACAGGCAGAATGCGAATCTCTCCATGCTGTCGGAAAAGCTTCATCTGATAAAAAAAGCCGGCATACGCACAAAAGGTCTTTTTATGATGGGGCTTCCCGGTGAAACTGAAGCCGGAATAAGAAAAAGCATGGAATATCTGTTCTCAAACCCGATTGACGAATTAAACGTCGCGAAATTCACTCCGTTTCCCGGTTCGCCGATTTATGAAAAGATTCACGAGCTGGGTCAATTTAACGAAGACTGGAATCTGATGGACTGCATGAATTTTCTTTTCATTCCCGAAGGCATGACCAAAGAGCGGCTTGAAGAACTTTTCAAATTTTTTTACAGAAAGCACTTCATGAGACCTGAAACACTTCTCGACTATATGAGCATGATCTGGCGTTCGACGGACAGCTGGAAGAGAGTCATGCAAAATCTGCCCGACTTACTCAAATTCGCCAGAAGCGACAAAAGGCTCGGAAATTGAGGGCAGGGGATGCGCTGGCAACATTATTTCTAAGGGAGGATAAAATTTGAAAAACCTCTTGACCTTTTTCCGGGAGAACGACAAATTTGCCGGTCATTCCGGAATAGAGCTTCTTGAAATTTCGGAAGGGCGGGCAAAAGCCGTGATGAAAATCAAAAAACATCATCTGAACGCAGTGGGCAGTGTTCATGGCGGGGCGATTTTCACGCTTGC
>CAYODW010000135.1:0-3291 GCA_964402865.1 uncultured Desulfonema sp.
GGGATTTATTGAAAATGGAAAAAACGCACCCTCTTCTCGGCGCACACTTTTCAATTTCAGGCGGGCTTCATGAGGCTTTGCTTGAGGCCAAAAAATATGGCTGCAACGCGCTTCAGATGTTTACCAAAAATTCCCGATCCTGGAAAGAGCGGACTGTTTCGGATGAAGAGATCGAATTGTTCAAAAAAACAAGGCAAATAACAGGTATTAAATGTATTGCATCTCATACTTCCTATCTCATAAATCTTGCCGCGCCTGATTCTGAAAATCATTTATTATCCTGCAGGGCGCTTGAACAGGAACTCATCAGATCATCGGCGCTTGATATAGATTTTGTTGTGCTTCATCCGGGCTCTTTAATGGGAGATGATGAAAAAAAGGGAATAGAGCGTATTTCTAAAAGCATAAACGGCATATTCAAAAGAGTTCCTGAGATACGCACGCGGCTTTTACTGGAAACCACTGCAGGGCAGGGAACAGGAACAGGACATACATTCAAACAGCTTCATGAAATGATCGAGAAGATAAACCTGAAGAATAATGTAGGGGTTTGCCTTGACACCAGCCATATCTTTGCCGCAGGCTATGACATAAGAGATAAATTGTCATATTATAAAACAATAGATGAGTTTGATAAAATAACAGGCCTTAACAGGCTCTTTCTTATTCATCTGAATGACTCGAAAAAAAGCCTCGGTTCGCATGTTGACAGGCATGAGCATATCGGAAAAGGAGAAATCGGGATAAATGCTTTCAGACTTATTATGAACGACAGGCGACTTACCGCTATCCCGAAGATCATTGAAACCCCGAAGACCGGGGGCGGAAGGGACTGGGACAGGATCAACCTGAATAAGCTCAGGCGCTTATAGCAGTTGTCATAATAATGTTCCGATTGGAGCGATTCAGATGTTTGGGCATGTGTGCGTATGCGAACCGCGGTAAATTTGTCTTTAGGCTTCGAGGACGCCCCCAAATAGACTACAAAGATTAAACAGGCGGAGATTATAACCGGCTTCGTGGGTTATTATTTAATGGGGCTGCACGGTTTTCATGGATGCGGATATGGCGCCGTTAACGAAGGGTTCGGCATTATTACTGCGGTTCGCATACGCACACATGCCCAAACTACATTCACTATAATATCGGTTCACCCTTCAGAAGTTTTTTAAGGCCTTCAAGAGTTCCTTTCCATTGGGTATCCTCACCGAGCATTATTGCGATAATAACGCTTTTTTCAACGCTGACCTCAAAAACAATCTCTTCATCTCCGATTTTAAAAACCGCCTCTCCCCATCTTTCGGCAGGCAGGCCGGTAGTTTCACAGTCGTAATCAGTCCGGATTTCCCCCGTCATTCTTATATCACTCATGTGTTCTCCTTTATTTAGTTTCCATCCGGAAATGGTCATTTTGTGCGATCTAAAGCGTCAATCTTCATGATTGCTTGTGCGGTGTACATTGCATACGCCTCTGCGCAATCCCTTACTTCGAAGTCCGAAGTCCGATATTCGAAATTCGGTTTTTACGTTATCCTATTTCTACTGTATCACCCGGCCTGGGAGCAAAGGCGGAAAATCCTGCCTGCTTGAGAAAACCGGTAAAAGAGAGTGTCTGTTCTTCTTCACCATGGACAACGGCGATTTTTTTAATTTTAAGATTCGATTCATTTAAAAAACGCAGCATTTCATTTTTATCACCGTGAGCGCTGAAACCGCCAAGCTTTACAACATGGGCCTTAAGGGGATATTCCTTGTTGAGGATCTTGATAACAGGCGCCTCACCTTTTCTGCCTGATTCTTCATATGCGGCTCCATAATCCTGGATGCGGCGTCCGAGTGTGTTTTCGGCCATAAAGCCGACTATGAGAATTGTGTTTTTCGGGTTATGCGCCTTGTACCGGAGGTGATGGAGAACTCTTCCGGCTTCGCACATTCCCGATGCGGAAATTACAATATGCGGTGTGTTATCCCTCATGAGCGTCATTGATTCATCTACTGAAGAGATGAAATTAACCTGTTCAAACGAAAAGGGATTTTCCCCTTTTGAAAGAAATGTATCTATTGTTTCGCGGCTGTAAACTTCCGGGTGTTCTCCGAAAACCTGTGTTATCTTTGATGCAAGCGGGCTGTCAACATATACCGGGAGTTTGGGCGTTTCGCCTTTATCATAGAGTTCATGAAGAATATAGAGCAGTTCCTGGGTCCTTCCGTATGCAAAGGCCGGAATAATTATAACTCCCCCTCGGTTTACGGTATCGTTTATAATTTTTTTAAGCTGAGGTTTTAAATCTGCTATCGGTTCATGCTCGCGATTACCATAGGTACTTTCCATGATGAGAAGATCTATATTTCTGTCTTCTTCGGGAAAGAGTGCATTAGGATTTTTTATTATGGGTTTGTCGTATCTTCCTATATCGCCGGTATAACATATCGTAAGCTGGCGGCCCTTCTCTTTTATTTTTATTACAGAGAGGGCGGAACCAAGAATGTGTCCCGCTTCATAAAATGTGCAGGTTGCGTTTTGTCCGACTTCCACCGGTACGCGATAGGGATAGCCATCAAAACTCTGAATGGCTTTTTCAGCATCTTCGATCGTATAAAGCGGGCTTATCCGGTCAAGATGATTTTCGTCTATTAACGCCGTTATTCGTTCGATGTTAAGTTTGTTCCCTTCGGTTTTTAACATATTGGCGATTTCATTTTTCCTGTTTTTTTTGCCTTTATTATGACCTGATTTATTGTTCTTTGATAACAGAGAATTTCGAAGAGATTTATAATTCAGGTAGTTTGTATCGGATTCCTGGATATGTGCCGAATCGAGCAAAAGATATGCACAGGCATCAGCAGTTGCCCGTGTAGATATTACACGGCCGGGAAAGCCGTTTTTGGTCAAAAGAGGAATCCTCCCTGAATGATCTATGTGTGCGTGGGAAAGAACAAGATTCAATATCGAACCGGGATCAAAAGGGAACGACTTGTTTTTATCCTCCGTATCTTTCCTGCGGCCCTGAAACATTCCGCAGTCAAGAAGTATTTTGTCCGAATTAGCAGATATAAGGTGCATTGATCCGGTTACTTCTCTGACGGCGCCGTAAAATGTTACTTGCATATCAATTCTCCCGAAATAGAGTGTGAGAGCTTTAAATTTCTCGAATATAGGTCTGCGGGGTAATGGGTTTTGGCATTCCCAAGAATAGAATCCAGCCTTTGCCAATCCGCCACAGAGCTTTGGCGGACATCCATTAGGATGTTGACAGCCCCAAAGGATGAATAGTCACGAAGCCTTATACA
>CAYODW010000136.1:0-2998 GCA_964402865.1 uncultured Desulfonema sp.
CATGCAATGGATCTTTCATATTACATCGAGATGTATCTTTATGCCGCCGAAGAATATATTTCGGAGAACAGAATTACCGGGCGGTCGCCATGGCCCCTTATATCGCCGGTCTGCCCGGTTGTTATAAGGCTCATTGCATATCAGTTTCCGAACCTGCTGCCTCATATCATTCCGATAATGAGACCGATGTCTCTTCTCGCAAAGGAGGCAAGAGCGAACATCAGCCGGGAGTACAAAATAAAAAGAGATGCCGTAATTTTATACCATCTCACTCCGTGCCCCGCCAAGATGGTGCCCAGCAGGTCATCCTTTTCGCAGGAGAATTCTCTTGTCGATAGAACCATGGGCATTAAGGATGTATATGCCCAAATATTGGGCTGGCTGAACCAGATGAAAAAAACAGGTATTGAAGCCTTCAGGGAAGAATCGGAAACTCAGAAAATCAGCGGAAACAGCCTGCTTTGGGGGATTTCGGGGGGAGAAATTGCGGGCATAAATTCAGATAAAACCCTTGCCGTATCAGGTTTGAGAGAAACAATAACCTATCTTGAAAAAATTGAGATGGGTCTTTTTAAGGACGTAGAATATATAGAATTCAGAACCTGCCCCGAAGGATGCGTCGGGGGCGCTCTTAATGCTGTCGATAAATACATTGCAAAAAACACGGTGCTTAAAATGTTAAGAAAGTTTGGCCTGGAGCGTCTTATAACCCGTAACAAGGTCATTCTTCTGTACGAAAACGGATGGGGACTCTCCGATATCACACAGGATGAGCTTCAGCGCATATTCGGAGTTTACAAGGAGCACATATCGATAGAACAACTGACGGAGATTGAAAAAATACTGGAACAGATACAGGGAAAAGACTGCGCCGCCTGCGGAGCTCCCGATTGCAGAACTTTTGCCGAAGATGTTGTAATGGGCAAAGCCTTTTTGAACGACTGTATCATGCTCCGTAAACGCGCGATCGAAAAAATTCTTTAATAACAAATGACGATTTCATAGGACAGGACAGAACAGGCTGAATGTTCTGGAAGGGGTGGTGTAAAGTGACGGTAAAGGATCTGGCTGAGAAATTCGGACTTAAAATTGCAGCAGGAGAAAAAGGAATTGATCGTTTGGTAACGTCGGGATACTGCGGAGATCTCTTAAGCGATGTAATGGCAAATGCCCCGGAAGGCTGTGTATGGATGACAATACAGAGCCATCAGAATATAATCGCGGTTGCGGTTCTTCGCGAAATGGCATGTATAGTGATAACAGGAGGACATACGCCTGATTCTGACACCATAGACAAGGCCGTAAATGAGGGCATACCCCTGCTTCTCTGGCCCGGTTCGGCATATGCACTGGCGGGAAGCATTTACTCCGCCGGAATTACATAATATAGACCCGTAAAAAATAGAAATTCAGACGGCAAAGCTGAATATGGTGCTCATTTGAAATTATTCAAAGCCGACATGCATATCCATACCTGCCTTTCTCCGTGCGGCGACTGGGGAATGACCCCGAAAAAAATTATTCAAAAAAGCCTTGAAAAAAATCTCGATATTATCGGAATATGCGATCACAACTCTGCTGATAATGTTGAAGCTGTGATAAAAGCAGGAGACGGAAAGGGTATTCGTGTTGTCCCGGGAATGGAGATATGCTCAAAAGAGGAGGTTCATATCTTATCGGTTTTTGAAACGACTGAACAGGCGCTTTTGATGCAGGAATATATTTACGAAAATCTGCCCGGGGAAAACAGCCCGGCTACGTTCGGATATCAAGTTATTGCGGACGAAAACGATAAAGTTGTCGGAGAAAATAAAAGGCTCCTGATAGGGGCAACAACCCTTAAGCTCAACGAAATAGTCCATAAAACACACTTGCTTAACGGTCTCTGTATAGCTTCGCATGTTGACAGGCCGGTATTCGGAATCATAAGTCAGCTCGGATTCATACCCCCCGACCTTCCCCTTAACGGAGTCGAAATCTCATGGAGGATGGAACCTTCCCAAGCAATGAAACAGATGCCAGATATAAAAAGGTTTCCGTTTATCGTATCTTCGGATGCCCATTTTCCGGATGACATCGGAAAAGTCGTTACAAATTTTTTCATGGCCGAACCTACAATAGAGGAAATCCGCCTTGCCTTGGCCGTAAAAAATGACAGACGGATAGAGGCCTGATTTGAGAGAAATATCGCTTCATATAATGGATGTTGTGGAAAACGGAATAACCGCAGGTGCGGGATTCATTCATATCCTTATCGAGGAGGATCGGATTCAAAACCGGCTGAAGGTTACGATAAAAGATGACGGGAAAGGAATGCCCCCCGATATGCTCCGTAAAGTAACTGATCCGTTTGTTACTTCAAGAACAACAAGGCGGGTGGGATTGGGACTTTCTCTTATGAATGAAGCGGCAAAAAGATGTGACGGTGACTTTTCCGTTGAATCTGAACCCGGTCGTGGAACTTCAGTAACAGCTATCTTCAGATACGATCATATAGACCGCGCCCCTATTGGTGATATTGCAGGGACAATAACAATGTTAATGGCCGGAAATACCAATATTGACTTTGCCTATGATCATGTTATTGATGGAAACAGATTTACGGTCGACACGAGAGAATTGAGAAAAGAGCTTGGAGAATTGCTGAATGATCCCGCTCTGTTATTTCACATGAAGAAACAGATAGAAGAGGAGCTGAAAAAACTCGCAACGGACGAAGGCTGAAGAATGATAGGCTGAAGTCTTAAGGTTTTTGCGGAAGTGACGTTTTTTTATAATACTGCTGTAGAGCGAAGGAAGGATTAAAAAATGGCAAAAATGTCCATTGAAGACCTCAAAAGAATAAAGGAAAAAACCTCGAAAGAGACTTCATTAAGAACCGGCGCCGCCACCGTAAAAATTACCGTTCACATGGGAACATGCGGAATAGCCGCAGGCGCCCGCGAAGTTATGAATACTCTTATGGAAGAGATGGCTCAGGCAGACCGTCAGGATATAA
>CAYODW010000137.1:0-1686 GCA_964402865.1 uncultured Desulfonema sp.
GAAGTTATGAATACTCTTATGGAAGAGATGGCTCAGGCAGACCGTCAGGATATAAGAGTTGTCGCTTCGGGATGCATGGGTATGTGCAGCAGTGAGCCTAATGTCACAGTTGAAACAGAAGGGGAGAAACCTGTGGTTTACCAGAAAATGGATTTAAACAGGATGCGGCAGGTATTCAAGAGGCATGTACTTCTTGGAGAAGTTCAAACCGAGTTCGCATTAGCCCGAATATGAAAAAGAATATGCCTCTCCGCCCCATATGGCAGGAAGACGATTTGGATACAGTCAAGATCATCGACCAGAGACTCCTTCCTCACAAATTCACTATAATTGATTTAAAAAACGTTGATGATGTTATTTACGCCATCAAAGAGATGTGCGTGAGAGGCGCTCCACTCATAGGAGTAACAGCCGCATACGGCATTTACCTTGCTGCGCTCAGCCTTCCAAATAGCCCGGCCGGAGATGATTTTATAACCGGCGAATGCGAAAGACTCAAAGCTGCAAGACCAACGGCTGTGAATCTTGCCTGGGCGGCTGAGAGAGTATTAACCAAGGTTCTTTCCTCGTCAGCCATTCAAAATAAAATCGAAGCGGCTCGAAACGAAGCAGAAAAAATTGCCGGGGAAGAGGTTGATAACTGCCGGAGCATCGGCTTTCATGGTTATGAAATAATCGAAGAAATCAGCAGGCGCAAAGCAGGCAAAACCGTAAACATTCTGACTCACTGCAACGCCGGATGGCTTGCATGCATCGAATACGGAACAGCTACAGCGCCTATCTATGCGGCATATGATAAAGGTCTCGACATTCACGTATGGGTTGACGAGACAAGACCTCTGAACCAGGGAGCCAGACTTACCGCGTGGGAACTGGGTCAGCATGGCGTGAAACACACTGTAATAACCGATAATGCCGGCGGGCATCTCATGCAGCACGGTATGGTCGATCTGGTGATTGTCGGCTCCGACAGGACGACTTCAACCGGAGATGTCGCAAATAAAATTGGAACCTATCTCAAGGCTCTTTCCGCAAAAGACAATGATGTCCCATTCTATGTTGCTCTTCCCTCCAGCACTTTCGACTGGAATTTATCGGACGGGATCAAGGGAATACCTATAGAGATGCGCAATCCTGATGAAGTGAGGTATGTCCAGGGATTTGATAAAGATGTCATCCGGAGCGTTCTCATTCCCCCCGCAGAAAGTCCAGCCGCAAACATTGCATTCGATGTCACTCCTGCAAGACTTGTTACGGGTTATATAACCGAGCGTGGAATCTGCAATGCCTCAAGCATCCGGAAGCTTTTTCCTGAAAAGATATAAAAGAAGGCTCCCCTTCAATATCGAGTAGTTGAAGCGCTCGATCCGCAAAAGTGGTAAAAATAATGAAATATCACAGGTAGAAAAAGGATGTTAACCCCAAAACGGGACTTATGATTGTTTTTGAAATGGTGCCGAAGCGGGGACTTGAACCCCGATGGAGAACTCTCCACTAGACCCTGAACCTAGCGCGTCTACCAGTTCCGCCACTTCGGCACAAAAACAAATAAAATATTGATTTAAAATCGAGAATGGGATAATTAAATTTTTTTTGATAATTTGTCAAGTCTATTTGTTGCTAACAGTTTATTGTTGGTGGACTCGTAAAAGTCGAAATTCAGACGGCAAAGTAAAAAGCTCATTA
>CAYODW010000137.1:1696-2940 GCA_964402865.1 uncultured Desulfonema sp.
AAGTGCAACACAGCAGAATGACTTTTTAGGAAGCCGTCGTTATTCGAACTTTGGAAACTATGTAATGAAACTCATTGATAATATCAATTCAATTACAAAACCGTTTGACAACGCGGTAATAACCATAGGTAATTTTGACGGTGTTCATTTAGGACATCAGGCTCTTTTCCATGAAGTTATTGAAAAGGCGGATGCCATAAACGGAACTTCAATAGCCATGACATTTAACCCTCATCCAGAGAGAGTTTTAAAGCAGAACGGACACCCACCGCTTATCACTGTTCACGAACTAAAGACAGAACTTATTGAAAAAACAGGTATCGACGTTTTAATCTGCGTTCCTTTTACATTTGATTTCGCATCAATATCGGCAATAGATTTTTTAAAGGATCTTCTTGTTAAAAGAATTGGAATGAAGGCAATTGTTGTCGGAAAAGATTATACTTTCGGAAAAAACCGTGAAGGAAATCTTGAATTTTTAAAGAGATACGCAAAAAAATATGACTTTGAAGTGATAACAGCCAACTGGATACCCATTTCAAACAACCTGCAGGGGCGTATCAGCAGTACTAAAATACGCGAACTTGTGACCGACGGAAAAGTTGCCGAAGCCCAGCATCTTCTTGGCCGTTATTATCAGGTAAGAGGAACTGTTATGACCGGACGAAACAGGGGTGGGAGGCTTCTCGGATTTCCTACGGCAAATATAAAACTGCACGATGAACTTTGTCCCAAAACGGGAGTTTATGCCGTAACCGTCGAATATATGGAATCCAGATATAAAGGGGTGGCCAATATCGGGTACAGCCCAACATTTGAGGATAATATTTTTACTGTTGAAGTTCATATTCTCGATTTTAACGAAAACATATATGGCCGGAATATCAGGATAAATTTCATCAGCAGGATCAGGGATGAATTTAAATTTACCGGTATTGACCAGCTTTCCGAACAGATAAAAAAAGATATTGATAATGCGCAAAGGATATTGTCTCTGTAACCGTAAATAATATAATGAACAGAAACACAGCCATCTCCCTTTTTATTGGAACAGCAATCTCTGTTGCAGCATTATATTTTGCATTCAGAAATATTCCTCTGGATGATCTTTTAACATACCTTTCTTCCATAAACTATTTCTGGATAATGCCCGCTGTCGCTGTAAGTCTTTCAACTTTTCTCATAAGAGCATTAAGATGGCAGTCAATACTTGAACCTGTGCGGAAAATAAGCTTTATAAAGGC
>CAYODW010000138.1:0-2569 GCA_964402865.1 uncultured Desulfonema sp.
ATAATTATTTGCACACGTCAACATTGCTTGTCATTCCGGGCTTGACCCGGAATCCTGTGTCATTTCTGGATTCCCGCTTTCGCGGGAATAACGGCTTATGAATATTTACTTTGGAAGCTGTTTATTGATATCTAAGAGGTATATGCGGTTTTTAATTATCAATCCATATTATTCAATCTCAGAAACACCTTCTCCCCCTCTCGGACTTGCTTATATTGCGGCAGCCCTCGAACGCAAAGGAATAGAGGTTAAGATCCTCGACCTTGTTGTATTCCCATACAGCAGGCAGCTTCTGGAGTCGGTTTTAAAAAATTTTGCTCCGCATATCGTCGGAACAACAGCGGTCACGATGACATTCGATAATGCGATCAGCGTGATAAGGGACGTAAAAAACATCGATCCATCGATAACTACGGTCATGGGCGGGCCACATGTGACATTTTGCGCGGAAGAGACAATGTCACTCTTTCCGGAACTTGATTTTGTTGTCCTTGGCGAGGGAGAAGAGACGATTGCTGAACTTGCAGAGGCTTTAAATGAAAGAGGGGATGTTTCTGGAATAGAGGGTATCGTCTTCAGGGGAAAAGCAGACATAATTGATAACAGACTTAGAAAAACTCGCATAGATGTTGATTCTCTTCCCCTTCCTGCAAGGCATCTTCTTCCTCTTGGAAGATACAAAGCCCTTGGTATGCCTGTGAGCATGACTACCAGCCGCGGCTGTCCTTTCAAATGCATATTCTGCGTCGGCCGAAAAATGGTCGGCGCCAGGGTGAGGTACAGAAATCCGAATAATGTTGTAGATGAGATGGAGCATCTTGCTGCCTTCGGCTTCAGACAGATAAATGTTGCGGACGATCTTTTTACTTCAAATGAGAATCACTGTTTCAAGGTATGCGATGAAATTATAAAAAGAGGTCTTAAAATAAAATGGACTTCCTTTGCGAGAGTTGACACGGTTTCAGTAAAGGTTTTGAAACGGATGAGAGAGGCCGGATGCTATGCCGTGAGCTTTGGTGTTGAGTCCGGAAATACTGAAATGCTGAAGAGGATAAAAAAAGGTATCTCTCTTGAACAGGTGATTAATGCCGTAAATATGTGCAATCAAGCCGGAATAAGCCCGCACGCTTCTTTCATGCTGGGACTTCCGGGTGAAACTCCCGAAACCCTCAAAGAGACCGTGGATTTCGGGGAGAAGCTGAAAAACATGGGAGTAAGCCACGGGTTTCATCTTCTTGCCCCCTTTCCGGGGACTGAAGTCAGGGAAGAAAAAGAGAAATTTGACATCAGATTCCTTTCTGATGACTGGCGGGATTATCATGCCAACAGGGCGATAGTCGAGACATCTTCGGTTACACGGAAGATGCTGGACGAAATCGTTATCGAGTGGGAAAACAAGTTCAACGGATGGCTCGGATATATCAAGGAGCGTATTAAAAACGGAGAGGCTTCGGAAGAAGAGGCCTGGCCGCTTGTCAATCTTGAGCGCGTTGTTCTTATTTATGATTTGATGATGGGAAGGATTGTTGAGGAAAAGGGCCGCCTCGAAAACAGAATTGTTGATTCAAGATCGGAAGCCCTGGGCCTGCTTGCTGAAAAGATGGCCGGATCGGTTAAGTATTCGCGAGAAGAGATACTGTCCGTTTTGAATTACGAAGTCGGCCAGGGTAATTTGAAACTGACGGATGATAACGGGGATTACGTCCTTGAATGGGTTGATTACCTATAAACAGTGAACAAATATTTTAGTGGCAATCTTTGCGGCGGTATATTCGGAAACCTGAGAACCCTCTATTTTTGCAAGCTCATTAATATCGGCAGCGATCACTTTTTTCTCTTTTCCCACAGCTTTTATCAGCTTTATAAGCTGCCTGTATGAAAGTCCCCCCGGTTCGGGAGTCCCGGTTCCAGGAAGGACTGACGGATCAAGACCGTCAAGGTCGATTGTAATATAAACCTTTTCAGGAAGAGAATGAACAACTTTTCTTCTCCAGTAATCATCCGAAGGGTCAATAGTGTGGGCGTAAAAAGGCTTTGATTTTTTTCTCTTAACATATTCAGCCTCTTCTGGTGAAAAAGACCTTATCCCAACCTGCGCAACAGGAAGATTCAAATCTTCGACAACCCTGCGCATGACACAAGCATGGTTATATCTGCTTCCGTTCCATGTGTCCCTTAGATCAAGATGGGCATCAATCTGGAGCACGCCTAAATCAGGATAAATTTCGGCCGCTGCCATTATGGGTCCTATTGAAATGGCATGGTCTCCTCCGAGGGATAAAAGGAACTTGTTTTTTTCAAGGACAGCCGCCGCAGCACTTTTCATTTCGCTGACAGCTTTCTCAGGATTATCTGACGGAAAAAGAGGCGCAAGTGTGTGTATGCCGGCCTTACCCCAGTCGGTTAATGTTTCCTCATCAATGTTCTCAAGCTGGGTGGAAGCATTCAGAATGAAAAGAGGCCCTTCTTTACTTCCCGTGCCGTAAGACGGGGCGTTTTCATAACAAATCGGCAGTACAACTATTCCTGCGTTATCAAGTCTGACCGCCGGGGTTTCAGCATCACCAAA
>CAYODW010000139.1:0-2536 GCA_964402865.1 uncultured Desulfonema sp.
CGGCCTTATCAAGAGCCATTTTTACAGCCGGAACAACAGCCATGGCCATAAAACCTTTTTTTGCCCTTGCATACCCATAGGATACAATCCTGATTTCCATTTTTGGATCACTGCTGAGCTCCTTGGCTTTTTCTTTTGTTGTTACAACCACCGCGCAGTTGCCGTCAGCCGGATGGGTCTGCGCTCCGAAAGTATGTGTTCCGTTGGGAAGAACCGTCTTTAATGCCGCAAGGCCTTCTTTTGTGCAGGGGGTAATTCCTTCGTCATCTTCAACGATTATCGTTTTTTTCTTTGAAATACTGACTTCCGCTGGAAACATGTAGCGTTTCTTGAATGCCTTGTCGTTCGCTAAAGAGTCCATATACTGCTCGTAGCGTCTCAGAGCTACCGCATCACATTCTTCTCTTGTTATACCTGCTTCCTTTGCAACATTTTCGGCCGTCTGGATCATCGCACCTTTCGCCCACGGGTCTCTGCCGAAATTGTCCATCATCCAGTTTTCTGATAATACCTCGCCGCCGGGACCGGTAGGGTTGGGCCAGACAGTATGCGGGCCGTTGGAACACCTGTCGGTCATGAGGCAGTACGCGTTTTGATAGAATCCTGTTTCAATCCCGACCGCCGCCTGGAAGATGCATGTTGTCGATGTAGTGCATGCCTGGCTCAGCAATACCCCCGGGATTCCTTCGGCGCCGATCAGTGCCGCCGCCCAGGGGCTTCCGTAAAACCACTGGGGCTGACCTATCGTTATTCCAAGAAACAGGTAATCAAAGATTGCCGGATCCCATTTTTTCTGTGCGAACCATCTTTTTGATGTGTTTGCTGCGAAAGTAATGGCATGTTCATTTGCGAAGCTCCCCTGCCATCTGGAAAAAGGAGTGCTGTAATAGCCTTTGTAAGGGATATAAGCTTTGGTCAACATTTTTTTCAAACCTCCGTTTTATATAATGTGGTTATGAGTAAGCTATAAATTATTTACTGCGTTCTTCTACCTCAAAAGGGGATAGTAAAAAAAGTCCCGTTTACCGGGGCCGGGTATCAGCAATATTTTTCCCTGAGAATCCGGTGCAGTATCTTACCTGTCGGTGTTCTCGGCATTTCTTCAGATTTTATGAATATTATCTGCTTAGGGCGCTTGAAGCTTGCAAGCTTATCCTTGCAGTAATCAATCAAGGTTTTTTCATCGATATCGGCTTTTGGAATAACAATGGCAACAACTTTTTCACCCCACTTGTCATCCGGCACGCTTATTACGGCCGTATCGAACACACAAGGATGACAGCCTATAACCTCCTCGACCTCGCTTGGATAAACGTGTTCTCCGCCTGTTATTATCATGTTATCTTTGCGGTCTACAATCTGGTAGAAGCCGTCCTCATCACTTTTTGCCATGTCTCCTGCCGAAAACCATTCACCCCTAAAAGAAGCCGCGGTTTTTTCCGGAAGTTTATAATACCCGTCAAAGAGCATGGGGCCTCTCGAATAGAGCTCCCCGACTTCCCCGACACCGGCCTCTTTTCCCTCTGAATTGATGATTTTAATAAAATCGGTTCCGATCGACTCATATCCTATGGAGCCGAGTTTCCGAAGCTGGTCTTCCGGTTTGAGCACTGTTACTATGCCAGCTTCCGTCGATCCGTATCCTTCGTAAAGCTCGACTCCCGGGAAAAAATCCATTATGGCAAGCTTCATGCTTTTTCTGACCGGGGCGGAAGAGCAGAGAAGCTTTTTGATTGAACTTACATTATACATTCTATTCTCGGGGGGCACATTCAAAATAAGGTTGTAATGTGTCGGAATAAGGGAGATGAATGTAATTTTTTCCTTTTCTATGATTCCCAGAATCTCTTCAGCCCTGAAGGAGCGGGCAGGGTGCACATAGACAGTGCCGCCGATATATAGAAATGTAAATGTGAAAAAAGTTGAATTTATATGACAGAGCGGCATTACATTGAGACATATATCATGGTGGTTGAATCCGAAATCAACGGCATTTATGAAATAAAAAGAGAGGTGCGATTCGTGGGAGCGGATTGCGCCTTTGGGTTTTCCGGTGGTGCCTGATGTATAGATCAGTATCCATGTATCTCCTGGAAGAACCTGCATATCGGGCTCGTTTTCCGGAGAGTCTTTGATGAAATTTTCATATTCCCTGTAGCCGGGTCTTTCCTTTCCCACAACGATGTATCGTTCCTTTGATATGTTCACAAGGCCTGGTCTTATTTCTTCTATGACAGGCGCGAATTCATTGTCCACAATAAGCGCTTTTGCGTCGGAGTTGTTGACTATATAATCAATATCCTTTCCGACAAGGCGGAAGTTCATCGGAACGATTATAATTCCTGTCTTTGCGACAGCAAGGTAGATTTCGATTATCTCAATGCAGTTTTCAAGAAGAACCGCTACCTTGTCTCCTTTTTTAAGCCCCATGCCTAGAAGGCTGTGGGAGAGACGGTTAACTCTTCTGTTTGTTTCAGGGTAAGTGAAACTTCTGTCTTTATCTTTTAATGCCGTTGTCGCAGGAAAATGTCTTGCG
>CAYODW010000140.1:0-2423 GCA_964402865.1 uncultured Desulfonema sp.
TTCAAGCAGCTTGACCTTTCCCACGATCTCCTCAAATTCCTTCTGGGATTCTTCGGGGAACGGGGCGGCTCCGCACATGCATATTTCAACACCGGAAAAATCTAGTGCCCTGAATTTTGGGTTGGCCATAAGAAGCTGGTAGAGGGACGGGACGTTAACAATCGTGGTTGGCTTGTATTTTTTTATCTGGTCGCAGATGTGATCAGTATCTCTTGGATTGGGGACAAGAATCTGTGTTAATCCTAAGGAAATGCATGTTATATTGAAGAAAAGACCGGCCATATGAAAAAACGGGAATCCGGACAAGGCAAGCCCTTTCCCCTCTTCCCATCCCATCCATCTTGTTCCTATTACTATATCTGAAATCGTATTTTTGTGGGTAAGCATAGCCCCCTTGGGTGCGCCTGTAGTGCCTCCCGTATATTGGATATATGCGATATCGTCAGGAGTAATTTTAACATCAGGGCTCTTTGCGGAAAATTTTTCTGTTTTTATTATATCCTTGAAAATATAGACCTGTTTTCCTTTTAGAGGTGTCACATCCCCTTTGGGTATTTTCTTGAGCAGTTGTCCCAGTATTCTTTTTATCGCGGGAAGAAACCCGCCCACACTCGTTGCAACAACCACTTTCAAATCAGGCAGGTTTGACTCAATCTTGACAAGCCTTCCGGCAAATATGGCATCAAGCGTAACAAGGCCTTTTGCCTTTGAATCATTTAACTGGTACTGCATCTCCTCGGGAGACAGGAGGGGGGAAACACCTGAAACAACACATCCGGCTTTTAATGTTCCGAGCCAGGCTATTACATATTCCGGTATATTCGGCAGATTGATCCCTACCACATCACCTTTTTTCAGCCCGTTTTGAATCAGCATATTTGCGAATTTGTTCGCATAAATGTCGAGCTGTGCAAAGGTCACTTCAATACCGAAATAAGAAAATGCCGCCTTGTCGGGAAATTTTTGAAATGCAGGCTTAATAACATCCACATACGAAGTGTCCCACCGTTTAGGATCAATATCTTCAAGACCTGCATCATAGGACTTTCTCCAGAACTGTTCCTTTTCCATAATCAAATCACCTCCTGTTTCATGTTTAAGGCATGTTGTCGAAGTAATTCTGATCGGATGTTATGCAAAGATCTTTCGGCGGAGAGGTTCAATCAGTCCTTAAAAACCAGCTTTCCGCCAAGATGGCCGGCGATTCCTGCCGCAGCAAGCATTATGAGATGAAGAATGAAAAACAGGTGTCTGCCAGGACTGTTTGAAATATCCGGATCAATGACACGCCAGGCGAATAAAATCAGAGCTAATATAAGTACCGCAATGCCGCAGGATATTTTGGTTATAAAAAGGACGCTTTTTGAACCCTGGTATCTTGTGCTCCACTCAACATAGCCCGTAAAAAGAACAACAGGCATTACTAAAAGCACAACAGCCAGATTATAAAATGCTGCGGTTGCAAAACTGTCTGATTTAAACAGCATGGCTATAGCAAGAAAAAAGACGGTTACCGGAAGAACTCCGTTCGGTGTGTGCACCGTTATTGGATGGGCATGAAATTTATGAATAAGTCCGGCAATAAATGAAATTTCAGACGACTTTGCCTGAATAATTTTTTCACTCGGTACTGCGGTTGTTTCCGGATCAGCTTCTGAATTGGTTACCTCAACAAACATTGACTTGTCGGCGCCGCATACCGGGCATTTATCGGGCGGCTCATCGCCTGTATGAATGTATCCGCAGACAGTACATTTCCATTGTTTCATAACAAAACCTTTTTCATATAAATGTGTATTATGAAATTTGTCGAAGTGCTTTATATATTGAACCGCAACAGCGACTGATAGCCCTGCGGCATGTTCTTATCCGGGCTTTATTAATCACCGTATGCATCAATTCGCGGACTATTATGTGGAAAAATATTTTTAAAATCAAGAAATAAATCAAAGAAGTTACGTATCACCAGGTCATATCGGATACGGATAACAAATAAGAATCGGAATTTTTGCCCATCAAAAAGTCCTGCGAAAATCCGATCTTCTTCCCTATGGAAAAATGACCGTGCATTTAAGACCTGCCAGCAGATTATGTTTTGGGTTGGGAAGGGTAAGGCGAACGCCGAAGGTCCCGCTTGCCGCATCAATCACCTGGTCCACAATCGTTACAACCGCTGTATACTGACCACCTATGGGCTCTTCGGGAATCACTTTTGCTTTCATACCCACTTTAATAGCACGATACTTATCCGAAGGTAAAATTAACTCAACACTAAGCGGATCTATCTGGGCCATTTTTAATATCGGCTGATTCTCCACATACTCCCCCGGAAACATATAGCGTTCTATGACCACGCCATCGATGGTGCTGAGGATCTCCAACCTTTTTACGATCTCCGCGGCATGTTTGAAGTCAGCCTCAGC
>CAYODW010000141.1:0-2301 GCA_964402865.1 uncultured Desulfonema sp.
TTATTCCGGAAAATGCGGAAAAAACCCTTTTTGATATTGTCGTCAGCATGAAGACCGTAGATGTCATGAAATTTGCAATTATGAAGATTTATAGTCCTCTTGCAGGTAAAGCACCCCGCGCGGCAAGATATTAAACGATTCCCGGGCTGATAATCGGGTTATAATACTTTCATTCAAGGGAAGGGTTTTTTTCGGCTCTTCCCTTTTTCATTTCTTATTGCGGCTATAGCGATTGTCAGAATAATGTTCCGATGACGAAGGGCAGGTCATTATTCCTGCGGATCGCATACGCACCCATACCCAAACGGAACATATTTATGACATTTACTATAATCATCATTTTTTCAGGATGCATAAATGAATATTGAAAAAAAAGAGAAGATACTGTTTGTTGACGATGAAGAAGATATTCTCGAAGTTGTGCGCGAATTTTTTGAATTCAAAGGGTACGCAGTTGCAACAGCCCAAAACGGTCGTGAAGCCGTAAAAATTCTTGAGAATGAGAAAATCGACTGCTGCTTTACCGATATAAACATGCCCGAAATGGACGGGATTCTGCTGGCCGAGCATATCTGGAAGACCGACAACACGATACCTGTTGTAATCATGACCGGTAAGCCGACCATAGATTATACAATAAAGACGATAAAGCATGGTGTTGTCGATTTCCTGGTCAAGCCTGTCAACTTGAACGACATGGAACTCTGTTTAGAGCGTGTTTTGAATCAGAGAGAGCTGTTTATCGAAAATATTCTCCTTAAGAAGGAAGTTGAAGGTAAAAAGCGGCTTGAAGAATTAACCAGGCAGTTGCAAAACAAGGTGGATGATCTCAGGATACTGAATAAGATTATAAGCGAATTTGCCGAAATCGGTTCCACAAGAGATGTTTTCAAACGGCTTGTTGACATGGCAACCGAGATTTCCCCTGCCGACATGTCAAAATTATATGTGATAAACTGGCCTGTCAACAGACCTTTTGAAACAGTCTCGTGCCCTGAGAAATCCGGACCTGAAATTGATCAGGCTTTATTTGAACGTCTTTTGATGAATATTACAGCCGACGGCATTCCTTTTCTTGTTTCAGAGAACAGTGGGGTGGAAGGGCTTTCAGGAGATATCCTTTCCTTCATGTGTGTTCCTCTCAAGATAAGGGATAAGGTATTCGGGGTTTTGACCGCGTTTGTAGCTCAAGGCGAAGTCAGGTTTTCAGAGAAGGATCTTTATTATCTCTCAGTTATGACTCAAAATGCAGCTCAGGCTATAGAAAATCTGGCTCTTTATGAAAATATATACGAAAATCTTTTTGCAACCCTCTATGGCTTTGTAAGTGTCCTGAATGCAAGGGATTCATATACTCAGCAACATTCAAACCGCGTTACAGATATTTCCACCATTATCGGGGGAGAGCTTGGTTGCAGCTCCGAAGAACTTAATATGTTAAACGTTGCAGGCCGGCTTCATGATATCGGCAAGATAGGCATAAGGGATGAAATACTCTTAAAACCGGGCAAACTCACAAAAGAGGAATTTGAAAAAATTAAAGAGCATCCTTCTATCGGGGCTAATATCATTAAAAATCTGGGGTTCTGGAACAGGGAAATAAATATAATAAAATCACATCATGAAAGATTTGACGGAACCGGTTATCCGGAGGGACTAAAAGGGAAAGAGATCCCCCTGTTGTCCCGTATTCTGAGCATAGCTGATGTATATGACGCTCTGGCTTCCGACCGGCCATACAGGAACAGAATGGATGAAAAAAGCATATTGGAATATCTTCAAGTAGGGGCCGGCGCTCAGTTTGACCCGGAGATAGTTGAGGTTTTTTTAAAACTTTATAATCAAGGTAAGATAATAAAATGAGGATTCGAGGATTCAAGGATTCAAGTGATACGAAGTGAAGCGTAAGCGCTAACCATAGGCACTCAATGCTGAAAAATTATAAAGAATGGTTCTTCTCCCAACCAATTGAGAGAAGATCCATAATTTTTTACACTTTGTAAAAAAGACTGACACACCGCAAATAAAATCTCCTTTAAATACTCCCTGCTTATAATTTAAAATCTCCTTTAAATACTCTTCTTCCGAATTGGAAACGCATTAGCGTTCATGATTTGTTTCCGGATGAATACGAATTAATAATATTTCATCTTTTTCGTTTTGTCTGGCATATTTCTTGTAACAACATAAATCGACATAAATCGACATTTCATGAGAGCTTTGAATTTCTCGAATATAGGTCTGCGGGGTAATGGGTTTTGGCATTCGCAAGAATACAATCCAGCCTTTGCCAACGGCGGC
>CAYODW010000142.1:0-2235 GCA_964402865.1 uncultured Desulfonema sp.
CCTTCACCATTTGCCCCGAAATCAATTCCCGGAGTAACTCCCACGCGAGCTTTTTCAAGAATATCGAAGGCGAGCTGGTACGAATCGTTAGAAATATTCTTTGCATTGGCAAATACATAAAATGCGCCGGTCGGTTCAACAGTAATTCCGAAACCAAGCTCTTTAAGTCGGGCTATCATGTAAACCCTTCGTTCGTTGTATGTGTTTTTCATCCTGAGAATATCTTCTCCGGCTTCATTTAAGGCTGCTATACCGGCTTTCTGTATTATTGAATTTGCGGAAATAAAGAAATTCTGCTGTATTTTCTGGATGGGTCGTATAAATTTTTGCGGCGCAATAAGGTATCCGAGCCTAAGGCCCGTCATTGCATATAGTTTTGAAAAACCGTTCAACACGAAAGCCTTTTCCGTAAATTCCAGAATTGAGTGCTCTTTTCCTTCATATACAAGGCCGTGATATATCTCGTCTGAAATAATGTACGGCGATAATTCCGCCACGGCCTTCATGCGGCTTTCAGACAACAGATTCCCGGTTGGATTTGAAGGGGAATTTATAAATATGGCCTTTGTCCTTTCCGTAATCTTCTCTTTTATGGCTGACGGCCTGTACTGAAAACCGTCTTCTTCATACACCGGAACTGTTACCGGTACACCCTGAACGAATTTTATAAAATTCGGGTAACAGGCATAATGCGGATCAGAAATGATAACCTGATCTCCATTATCAAGCAGCGCGGAAAAGAGGCTGAGCATAGCAGGGGACGTACCGGAACTTATTACTACCTGATCCGGGTTTACCAAAACACTATATGTATCATGATAATGTCTGCATATGGCCTCCCTGAGCTCAATCAATCCAAGGCTGTGGGTATAATGGGTGTGTCCGTCACGGAGAGCTTTACAGACCGCATCCTTAATGCACTCCGGAGTATCAAAATCCGGCTCCCCAACCGCCAGATGAATTACATCAATTCCCCTTCGCTCCATTTCATGAGCCTTCTCAAGAACATCCATGGCTATAAAAGGAGTAATTTCTTCAGTACGCTTTGATATCATTTCTATACAACCTTGTTTAAAGGATACTCAATTATTCCCTCTGCGCCGTTCTTCAGAAGCTCGGGGATAAGATCACGAATAATATCCGAACCGGCTACTGTCTCAACAGAAAACCATTTTGACTGATAAAGAGGTGAAACTGTAGGAGCATTAAGGCTCGGGAGCAGCGACACAATCTTTTCAAGGTTTGTTTCCGGGACATTCATTTTGAGCCCGACAAGCTTTTCCGCAAGGAGCGCTCCTTTAAGCAGCAGCGCTATCTGCTCTATTTTATTTCGTTTTTTGCTGTTTTTCCATGATTCGTGGTTCGCTATAAGCCGGGTATTAGTCTGCATAAGCTCATGAATAATACGAAGCCCGTGGGCTTTAATAGTGCTCCCTGTTTCTGTAACCTCCACAATTGCATCGGCCAGTCCGGAAACCACTTTCGCTTCCGTTGCCCCCCAGGAGAATTCAACCGAGACATTTATGTTCCTCTCTTTGAAATATCTTTTTGTATATTCAACAAGTTCGGTTGTAATCTTTTTCCCTTCAAGATCCTCAAGCTTTTTAACAGGAGAATCATAGGCAACGGCAAGAACCCATCTTGCGGGCCTCGCGCTTACTTTTGAATATATGAGATCTGAAACAACATGCACATCAGATCTGTTTTCCGCTATCCAGTCTTTTCCCGTAAGACCTGCATCAAGAGTCCCGTTCTCGACATATCTTGACATTTCCTGGGCTCTGCAGATTGCACACTCAACATCATTGTCATTTATTTCTGGAAAATAGCTTCTACCATTCACATTTATTGTCCACCCTGAACGTTTGAAAAGAGAAATGGTAGCGCTTTCAAGGCTTCCTTTCGGAATGCCCAGTTTTAATTTATCACTCATTAACTATATACCTCCATAGGATCAAATATCAGTTTTCCAATGTTTTTAACCGAACCATCATTTTCAACCTTTCTGTAAAAACAGCTTTGATGGCCGGTATGGCAGGCTGCACCGCCTTTTTGTTCGATTTTCAAAAGAACCGTGTCTTCATCACAGTCAACCAGTATTTCTTTCACTATCTGGAAATTACCTGAAGTTTCACCTTTAATCCAGAGTTTTTGCCTGCTCCTGCTGTAATATGTCGCTTTGCCGGTAGCAATGGTTGCTTCCCATGCATCCTGATTCATAAAAGCAAGCATTAA
>CAYODW010000143.1:0-1805 GCA_964402865.1 uncultured Desulfonema sp.
AGAAATGCCGTTGCGGTCTGGATTACAAAGCAAATCGGGATTGACAGCGTCCTTAATGCCTCAAAGAGTCTGGGAATTCAGACACCTTTGCTGCCGTACGCCTCGACTGCGTTGGGCGCCTCTGAAGTGAATTTACTGGAGCTGGCCAATGCCTATCGCGCCATGGCTTCGGGTATCCTCACCCAGCCGTATATAATCAGCAAAATCATACGCGATTCGGGCGAGGTAGTGACTGATAAAGGAGGCAAGCAATCACCGGTCAATCTTAACGACTATGCTCTTTCACTAATTCAGGAGGGCCTGCGCGGAGTCGTGCGAATTCCTACCGGCACGGCTCATTCACTTGCCTCCAGAAGTTTCCCGATCGCCGTTATGGGGAAGACAGGAACGACAAATGACTTCAGGGACGCGCTCTTCATTGGCTCGACATACGGCCCAGAAGGAATAACTGTTGCAGTCCGCATAGGCTTTGACGACAATAGTTCTCTTGGACGAAAAGAAACCGGTGGGAAAGTAGCGCTTCCGGTGTTCAAGGAAATAATGCTCAGAATATACCGGGAAAAGATCGCAGGGCCTGCGCCGAAGTTTCCGGCTCAAATTGAACGGAATATCAACGCCTACCTTGAAAATGATCCGGCCGAATCAGCAGCGGTTACAGACACTTTTCTTGCTGCTATGTCTGAGTTTCGGGTCGTATCCGCCGATCAGGAAAGATGAGAAGATTAAAATCGGGACTTTATTGCGGAAGTTGGGCTAACTAAATTGAAAGGAGCAAACTATATGCATGATAAAAACGAACTGTGTAACAAGATTAAATCATTATATCCTGATATCGGGGAATGTGGAATCGACGTTATGGTTGACTATGATGTGGCCAAAAAGGCCTGGATAGTGGATCTGAAAAAGGGAAGTAAAGAGTTAAAAACCCACTTGGAACCTGAAGACGCCGATGTGTGTATGGCCGGAAAGCAATGTATCGGCCTGGGAATTCAAATTGCTCAGCTTCGGTCAAATATTGACGGGACATAAGTTTTTATATCTTTATCTCATCCTCCCCCTTGTCCTCTCCCATCAAAGGAGGGGAATTATTACCTCTTACCCTGCGGGAGAGGGATAGGGTGAGGGAAAAATAGATGTAAATTTATTTTTAGCGTTTACTCTAATATATATAAATCAATCCAAAGGAGAGTAAGAGTATGAGTTTTGCATTTAAAAAAAAGCTTGAGTGTTATGTTGGTCATGTTAGAAAAAGTCCATGCAGGGAATGCAGTTTAAAGAAGCGGCTCCCGGACTGTTCAAATAATTGTGAAACGCTGAGCCAGTTGCAGGCTAATTTAGCCCATGTAACATCATGCTCGAATAATTATTCGGAACTGGAAGATTTTTCCTGTCATAAGAGCTTTTCTTATTGATACCGTTGCTTTCATTTTGTTGCCTCCGTGAATAGCTTCGGTGCAAAAGGCAGGCCCGGCGCCCGTGCCTGCCCTTTGTTTTTTCCATATAATTGATTAAATATTGTTATTGCTTGCTTACTCCTTTTTTTGTTATCCGAAGCATTTTTTTTATTGCAATATTATGAATTATTTGATAATTGTTCCATATCTAAAAAATCGCAATAACTTCATTCCTCACTTAAGAAGGGTTCGGCATTAATTAGTGTTTATCCGGAAGCAAATTATGGGAGATAGCAATGGTTAAAGCAAAACATGGGGTTAATGTTCTTGAAAAATGTCCGACGGGCATCAGGGGTCTCGATGAGATCACGAAGGGAGGGCTTCCGAGAGGCAGGCCAACCCTGATCTGCG